>DATDIC010000610.1:0-3736 GCA_036521275.1 Acetobacteraceae bacterium | reverse complement strand
ATCATCTCGGCCTCCCTGGCGAGCCGGCGCCGCCGTTCGGCCTCGGTTTCGCCGTGACCAGCATCGGTGCTGTCGTTCCGCGCGCGATTGACGGTGTTCATGGGAGGCAATCTAGGTCGGGCAGCCGCCGGTTGCCAGAGTGAAAGGCAGGCGCTGGCCGGCAGCGCCATCCCCCTCCGGGCAGCGGATTCTGCCTGGACGTGCATCCTGGGTCGCCGCCGGAGCGCCGGGCAAGCAAGATCGGTGGCTAGATCAACCGCGGCAGGTTGCGGGCGCTGTGCAGCACGCGCTCGATTCGCACCGTGTCCTCCCCTGGCAAGTCGCGATACAGCACGAGGTAGCGCCCGTGCACCGCCATCCGCAGACCCAGGGCGAGATCCGCACGGGCGGGATAGAGTTCCGGCGATACCGCGACCGCCCGGCACTGCGCCTCCAGCTCGGCGACGAAGCTGGCAGTCCGGACCGGATTGTCACGGGCGATGTAGTCGGCGATCTCCTCCAGGTCGCCCGCGGCGCGCGGTGAAAGAAGGAGCCGGCGAGGCGTGCTCACGTGGCCGGCGGTTGGCCGAAGCGGGCGCGCAAACGGGCAAACACCCCCCCAGCATCCAGGCCCGGCCCACTTTCGATGCCCTCCTGCACCAGGCGGCGCAGCTCCTCGACCTCCAGCGTCTCGATCTTGCGGCGTAGCCGCCAGTCACGCAGCGCGTCGCGCACCACCTCGCTGACGCTGCCGTAGTCGCCGCCTTCCACGGCAGCGCGCATCTCGGCCACCATGTCCGGGGTCAGGGCGACGCTGAGCTTTTCCACGTTGGCCATGGCGCCATGATGCCATGCCGGGCGGTCGGTAGCAAGATTTCCTACCGCGCTTGGTGGCGAGGAATCCCGCGTCGCGGTACCACAAAGCCTACCCTGCCTCCGAATGGCACGCGACGATCTGCGTCGATCGTGGCGTCGTCCAAGTAGCCGCCTCTTGGATGGCGCCAGCGTCACCCCACTCAGGGAAATCTCCCTGCTAGCGATGATAGTCACGGTATTCAGACCATACTGGCGGGCGTTCTGCGAGAAGCTGCACCGATCGAACTCCCGTCTTTGCCGGTGGGGTCGCTGAGGTTGAGCGGGTCATTTCCGACATATGCGTATACGTGATGAACAACGCACTGATCGCGCTCCCGCAGGCTGCCCCCACTCACCCCCGCGCCGCGAAGTCGATCCGCGGGTCCACCACGGTGTACAGCGTATCCCCGACGATCTGCATCAGCAGCCCCAGCAGCGTGAAGATGTAAAGCGTGCCGAACATCACCGGATAGTCGCGCTGGATCGCCGCCTGGAAGCCCAGCAGCCCCAGCCCGTCGAGGGAAAAAACGATCTCCACCAGCAACTGGCTGGTGAACAGGATGCCGATGAACGCCTGCGGGAAGCCGGCGACGATCAGCAGCATGGCGTTGCGGAACACGTGGCCGTACAGCACGCGGCGCTCGCCGGCGCCCTTGGCGCGGGCGGTCACGGTGTACTGCTTGCGGATTTCCTCCAGGAAGCAGTTCTTGGCCAGCATGGTCAGGCTGGCGAAACCGCCGGCGACGATCGCGGTCGTCGGCAGCACCATGTGCCACAGATAGTCCCCGACGCGCGCCGGAAAGCTCCAGGCCGCCGCGCCTGAACTGGTCAGTCCGCGCAGCGGGAACCAATGGAGATAGCTCCCCCCCGCGAACAGCACGACGAGCAGAATAGCGAACAGGAAGCTCGGGATGGCGTAGCCCACCAGCACGGCGGCACTGCTGGCGATGTCGAAGCGCGAGCCGTCGCGCACCGCCTTGGCGATGCCGAGCGGGATCGAGATCGTATAGACCAGCAAGGTCGACCACAGCCCCAGCGAGAGCGACACCGGCATCTTCTGCGCGATCAGGTGCAGCACCGATTCGTCGCGGAAGAAACTGCGGCCGAAATCGAAGCGCAGATAGCCGCCGACCATGTCGATGAAGCGGGTCAGCGGCGGCTTGTCGAAGCCGAACATCTTCTTGATGTCGGCGATGACGTGCGGATCCAGGCCGCTGGCGCCGCGATAGCTGCCCGGACTGCCGAGGCCCGCGCTGCCGACGTCCGACGCCGCGCTGCCGAGCCGGGTCGAAAGCCCGCCATGACCGCGCAGTTGCGCCAGCATCTGGTCCACCGGGCCGCCGGGGGCGAACTGGATCACCGCGAAATTGATCGCGATGATGCCGAACAGCGTCGGTATCACCAGCAGCAGGCGGCGGATGAGGTAGGCAGTCATGCTATGCTCGCGCAGGTATCCGCGGTGCCATTGCGGGGAACGCTACGACACGGGTCATCGCCGCCGCGCCGCGTCGGTGGCGGCGGCTTTCGCCGGGTCCACCCACCAGATGTCGAAATTGAACCCCTCGCGGATCGGCTTGGCGGGCTGGCCGAAACGGTCCCAGTAGGCCACGTGAAACACCAGGTTCTCCCAGTTGGGCACCATGTACCAGCGCCAAAGCAGGATCCGGTCCAGCGCGCGCGCCGCCGCCTGCAGGCTGGGGCGGTCGGCGGCGGCGATCACCTTCTCGATCAGCGCGTCCACCGCGGGATCGCAGATACCGGGCGCGTTGAAGCTGCCCTGTGCCTTTGCCGCCGCGCATGACCAGAAGTCGCGCAGTTCCTGCCCCGGCACGTCGCTTTCGGGATAGATCCAGAAGACCATGTCGAAGTTGAAGTCGTCGGCCAGGTGCTGGAATTGTGCCGGGTCCACTGACCGCACCTGCGCGTCGATGCCCAGCTTGAGCAGGTTCTGCACATAGGGCAGGGCAACGCGCTCCAGCGACGGATCTTCTACCATGATGGTGAACTGCATCTGCTGCCCGGCCGCATTCACCAGCCTGCGCTGCTTCACCTGCCACCCCGCCTGCGCCATCAATTTCAGCGCCGCGATCAGCTCGTGCCGGTCGTTGCCGGAACCGTCGGTGACCGGCATGGTGAACGGCTGGGTGAACAGCGCCGGCGGCAGCTCGCTGCGATACGGTTCCAGCAGCTTCAGTTCGTCGCCCTGAGGGATGCCGGACGAGGCCAGGTCGCTGTCGCTGAAATAGCTCGTGGTGCGGGTATAGGCGCCGTAGAACAGGTTCTTGTTGGTCCACTCGAAGTCGAACGCATAGCCCAGCGCCTGGCGCACCAGCGGGTCGGCGAATACCGGGCGGCGGGTGTTCATCGCGAAGCCCTGGATGCCGGTGGGCAGATGGTGATGGAAGTCGCCCTTGATCACCAGGCTGCTCTTCACCGCGGGAAAATCATACGCCGTCGCCCAGTTCTTCGAAATGTTCTCGCTGCGCAGATCGATCGAGCCGGCCTTGAACGCCTCCATCGCCACCGTCGAATCGCGGAAATACTCCACCTGCACGCGGTCGAAATTGTTGGTGCCCTTGCCGGTGGGGATATCCGCCGCCCACCAGCCAGGATCGCGCTCGTAGGTGACACTGCGGCCGAGTTCGAAATGGGCGATGCGGTAGGGGCCGGAGCCGACCGGGGCGTCCTGCAATGGGCGGGTGAAGTCCCGGCCCTTGAACCAATGCTCCGGCAGCACGGGCAGCCCGCCGAGCGTCAGCGGCAATTGCCGGTTGGTGTTGGTCTTGAAGTGGAACACCACGCGGCGCGGGCTTTCCACTGCCACGTCCTTCACGTCGGCCATCTGCAGGCGGAAGCTGGGAAGGCCCTGCGTCATCAGGGTGCGAAAGGTCCACGCGACATC
>DATDIC010000609.1:0-2851 GCA_036521275.1 Acetobacteraceae bacterium | reverse complement strand
TGACGGCAAGGCTCGACCCGCGCGCGTTCACGCTGACCAGCGTGCTGCGCCGCCTGGCCGGGCGCGGCGCCGCGGCCTGGGACGGATTCGAGCCGGCACGGCGCGCCCTGCCGGGCACTGCGCCGCCGGCTCAGCCCCCCTCCCGCCGTCGCGCCTCGGCGAGTTCGGCGAGGCTCGCGAAGCGCCAGTCGTAGTGCGGCATCCGCTCCGGCATCGGGGTTGCGCCCCAGCCGGTGCCGCCGCGCCGGTCGATCCAGGCCGAGGCAAGCCCCGCATCGTTGGCGGGACCGTGATCGTGAAACAGGCTTTGCGCCACGTGCAGGATGTCGGCCTTTCCGAAGCCCTGCGCCGCCAGCCGTTGCAGCAGGAACGCGAAGTTGCGCGGGTCGGGCTTGTAGCTGCCGATCTCCTCGGCGGTGAAGACGTCGTCGAACGCGACCCCGAGCCGTGGCGCGCTGCCGGAAAAACCCGCCCGATCGACATTGGAGAGGGTCACCAGGCGGTAGTGCTGCTTCAGCTCCGCAAGCGCGGCAGGGGTGTCCGGGAAAGCTGGCCAGTCGGGGACCGAGGCGCCGAACCGCGCCGCCTCCGCGGCGTCCGGCGCCGTGCCCCATCCTTGCGCGAGCTTGCCATGAACCACGCCGAGCAGCTCGGCATACGGCATCGCCGGCGTCTCCGCCTCCTGGCGGCTTTCGATACGGGCGAACGCTTGCAGCGCCGCGTCGCGATCGAGCCCCGGCTTCGCCCGCGCGAGCAGCGGTTGCAGCGCCGCCCACAGCCCGCTCTCCCAGTCGATCAGCGTGCCGTAGCAGTCGAAGCTCAGCACCTTGAAGTCGCGCAACTGCATGGTTGCTCTCCCGCGATCGCCGCCGCAGATGCGCTTTTTCTCCGGCTAGGGCCGGTGTCCGGTCAAGACAGCAGTTCAGTCATGAAGCTGGTTGCTCCGCCTTCGTCCCGATGGATTGGAAGGAGTGCGTCCATCTCCAGCACGCCGCGCACCGATATCGTGCGATGAAACCCGGGCCTGGATATCCGGCAGAACGGTCCGATACGAGTCGCCTGTATCCTGGTTTCACCGGCGTGATCGGTGGTCAGGATGACTGTGCGGGACTTATTGGTAACCTGGGCGTGGCCCCACACCCGCCTGGCGCCGTGTACGAAGCATTCTTCCACCGACTGCATCAGCAGCGTCTTGTACAAGCCCCGTCGGCGATAGGCCGGAACGGTGAAGGCGTCCCAGAGGAAACCGATGCCCGGGGGGACATTCATGCCGATTCCAAAATCAAAAGGCGCAATCTGAGGACCACCTTTGGCGACGGTGAACCAGATCCAGGACTGGATATCATTGTCCGGGCCGACGGCATAAAGAACCCAATGTCCGGCAGTTAGCCAGGCGCGGTACTGATCCACGGAAGCTCCGCGCAAAACCGCCATCCGTTCGCCGATGGCCTCATCGCCCTTGCCCGCCAATATGGTCCGTCCTTGCGTGAGCTGCGGCGGTTTAGACCGGCTCTCCCAGGCGAAGAAGCTCCACGTTCTGCGACAGACCTGATTTCGGAATCCCCAGTAGAGCCGACCGAGCGTCTGCCGGGCGCTTCGATGGATCATCCCGTAGCGTCCCCTCGCGGCTGATCCGCCAGCGTTGTCATGAACAGACACACGCGTACGCAGACGACATAGCCCTGGTACTGCCGCACCTGCGCGTCGCTGAAAATCATGGGCATTGGCGTTCCCCGATAGGCGCGAGATTTCAGTTCTCGAATAGGACCACGACCCGGCAGCGTGTCCAGCCGTTCTCGCGTGCCCTCTGGACAGCCAGCTTGGCCTCAATGAAATGGGATTAGGCGTTAATTGCGCGGAGGCGTGCCCTTCGGTTAGGCAGCCGCGCGCGTGGCAGCATTCTGCCCTCTGGCAATAGAGCTCGCGGCGATCGCCTCGCACCAGTGGAAATTTAGCGCATAGCCCTCGAGACACAGCTCGATAAACTCATCCCGTTGGTCGGGGGGAACGAGTTCGGCCACCATCTTTCGGGTCATCTCGACATGAACGGCCTCGGCGGGCGCGTCGCCGCCGACATGGCCCGAGAAATAGACAAGCCGCTCATCCTGCGGCAAATCAAAGGACGAGCACACCGCGTCCCACAAGGCGGTGATCATCTCCTGTGCATGGCATTCGAAGCCGATCATGTAGGCGACGTTGCGATTCCTGCGCGGATCCGACAGTCCGTCCAGTAGCTCGTCCAGATAGCGTGAGGTCGCTGCACTTCGATGTGGCTGGACGTCCTTGCCAAGGATGGCGCGAATATCCCCGCGCAACCAATGCGAGTGATAGTTCGTGCGGGTCGCGGTAAGCTGGAGGAGACCTTCGTTGCCTCTCTCCAGCGTAAGCTTATGGCCGCCCATTTCGTCCCACACCAAAAAGGCGCCGATGGCCCCGGTGATCTCGGCGTTCTTGTCCGTATCGCCTCCGGCGCGCAGCGCAGCCTTAAAGGCCTCGTGGATGGCGCCTGCCTGGATGAACGGGAAGGCTATTGACATCGCGAGATAATCGGCGATGACCGTTTCGAAGTTGTCCTTATTGACGCCATTCCGGAACGGGTGGTCCAGAAAACGCTCGCCGATCCGTCGGCTCAGCTCCTCGATGATGGCGGCAGATGCCTGAGCTGAACCAATCTGATGCGCGTTCACGGCCTCTCTCCTGTTCCTCTGGGGGAAGGCCCCCAATCCTGTTGAATGGGCATTTTTGTCGTTCCTCGCGTAAGCCGCGGCCAAGCCGGTGCCGCGCACCCATATTGCCGGCAAATGCCGCGCCTGTAACGATCATGTAGCGAGGGGATCATGTCAATCACCGC
>DATDIC010000608.1:0-3053 GCA_036521275.1 Acetobacteraceae bacterium | reverse complement strand
TACGGCGGGCTTTATATTGCCTTCACGGTGGCGATGAAAGTGCCGATCCCGGGCAGTTTGTTGCGCCGTTTCAGGCGTGGTTGACGTCACTGGCATCAGCGACACTAATCTCGTGTTCGGAGGATGCCGTGGACCCGACCGTATCGTCCGTGGACGAAATACGTGAAGCCGTCTTGCGCCGGCCCAAATCCCCCGGGACACCGGCGAGTAATTCACATCGACTTCGCCGCGCATGCACTTCCAGGAATGCTGCGCTGGCTCTGAGTTGAGTTCCGCAGATGGACGAAGGCCCCGGAACGAACGTTGGTCGCTCCGGGGCTTGTTGTCCCGCGATCTGCCGCCTCGATCTCTACTGCGGGCAAGGCACAGCTGAGCGGGTCAGTGCGTTCTCGTTCGGATAACTCCACGCGCCATCGATGGCATTTGAGGCCGGCCCCTGGCTGAACCACTGCAGCAATGCCTCGGTCTGCGGGTGGAAGGTGAAGATTTTCCCGCTCTCTCTCAGCGGAATTGCGACCGTCGCATCCGGCAACACTTCGACCGGATCTCCGGTTTCCAGGTTGCCCTGGCAGACCGTCGAATTTGCGGGCTGGCCCGGGAACTGCCAGACCGGGACCGGCGTGTTTCCGAACGGATCGTTGTAGGCCTCCGTCACCTCGTGGGAAAGGCCGGTGATGTCCTGGAATCCCGCACCGAACAGCCCAGGAGAGATCCAGCTTGCAAAAGCTGTAATCCACCGCGGCTGCGGAACCGTGCTCGAGTCGAAGAAGTAAGTGTGGAAGCCAAGAACGCAGCAGTCGGCGAAATTGCCACTGCTATCGATCGAGAACAGGAAGGTGTTCGGGTAGAGCTGCATGTTGAAGGCGTCCGTGGTGTCGTTGCCGGAGTTAATGTCGTTCGCCACCTGATTGCCGAAGACGCTGTTGAAGAACAGGTCCAGCAACTCGATGAAGGAATCGCCATTCGGCGCCGTTCCCAAGAAGTAATTTTGCACCTGCTTCACCGTGCCGTTCGGAAGCTGAACATTCACAAAGCGCGGTACCGTGATGGTCACGCGATTCACAATGCTCGGATCGAGGGGCGTGTGCCAGTTCTGCTTCATGGTGTTGAAGAACTCGGCGCGTTGGATTGCATCGGTAAACTGGCTGCGTCCGTCTCCGTACAGAGTGTTCTCAAAGACCGGCGAGCCGAGCGTCAGGTTCTCGAAGGGGTTATACGAGATGACCCGATTCACGCTGCCATCCGCGTTCAGCAGCTGCAGGGAAACCGTCGTGATCTTTGCGGGCAACGTGGTCGTGCCGCCGATCTTCGGATCGTTCCCGATCATGAGGTAGGGAAAAACGGTGCCAACGTCCGGTCCTCCGGTGGCGGCGAATGCACCTTCGAAGGTCGTAACCGTGTCCAGCCCGAAGAGCGTGCCATTTCCCATGACCGCGGAGTTTGCGCCGGCTTCCGCATTCGCGCGCGCCCCACCGTGAGATAAAGTCACACCGTTTTCGTCTGAGGCGGCCTTCCCTCGGGATGTCTTCGCGCCAGCCGGGTAGGTCAGCATTGGCGACGAAGTTACGGAATGAACCGAACCCAAGGGAACGGGCGCCATCCTGGTGTAGCCGGGATTGCCGAGCTTTGACAGGCCCTCATTGCTGTTCTGCGCTGAAAGAGTTGGGACGATACAAAAGAGCGCGGCCGCTGCCGCGCATCCACTGATAAACCCGGGCCGAGCGTTCATACTGGTCTCCAAATGTTGCTGAAAGTGTGGCGAAACCACGCCGAGCAAGATACTCCGCCTTAGCCATGCTCTACGAGTGATTGCATAGAAAATTACAATTGGCTCCGCCACATCCCAAGGCGGGCACAAAAACACCGCGTCCATCCTGGAGAGACCGCAGACGCACGAAAGCCCCGAAGCAATCTGCTCCGGGGCTTCGTAATGTTTCTGGCGTTAGACCGAGACCGGCTTGGCTGCTTCGCTCGGCTTGTTGTCCGCGCTGCCGGGCTTGCGAATGTCGATGCCGCCCTTGAAGAAGGCGCCATCTTCGATCGAGATGCGCTGCGCGATCACGTCACCGGTCAGCGAGCCTTCGCTGCGGATATCGACGCGGTCGCTGGCGTTGATGTTGCCGCGCACCTTGCCGAGCACCACCACTTCGCGGGCGGAGATGTTGGCCGCCACCTGACCGTTGCGGCCTACGGTGACGCGGTTGCCGGGAAGGTTGATCGCGCCTTCGACTTTGCCGTCGATGTACAGCGACTCGGAGCCGGTGACTTCACCTTTGACTACCAGGCTCTTGCCGATGGTGGCCTGGTCGGCTGCCGCGGACTGGGCTGTGGGAGCTGAGGAGGGACGGGAAGCAGCCGGCTCGAACCCGCCGGATGCAGGAGTGGCCGGACGGTTCGGCTCATTGTTGGGGGATTGGGGAGTACTGCCGGGCTGATTCGGTTTCCACATCGCTAGGGTGTTTCCTTTCAGATACTGCAAAATTTGCTTTGGCTGCCGACGGCCCCGCAGGGATCACTCGCCGCCCGGTACACTGGTCCATCCTTCAGCAGGTACAGGAAATCAGCGGGCGCGGCGCACCCGCGTCATTGCTGCCTTTGTCTGCATATTACTCACCTCTCTAGGAAAATTGCATCCCTCGTCAATAATCTTTTCGCCTAATCTTGCACCTAAGTGGTACCTCCACAGGCGGTTGCGCCGCCCCCAGGCAGCCGCGGGATACCATCGGAATCATCATGCCCTCGGATCGCGATCTGCTCGTCCGCATCAGCCGCTCCGCTGGGGGCCGCGCCGGCTACAAGCAACTGGTCCGGGAACTTGGGCTGGGCGGCGGCCACGAGCGCCGCCTGCTGCTGGAACAGCTTGCACGGCTTACCGCCCGTGGCGCCCTGGTCAAGGCCGATCGCGATCACTGGAGCCTACCCCGGACCGCTGCAGCCCGCACCAACTTGATTCCCGGCCGGCTGGACCTGCACCGCGACGGCTTCGGCTTTGTGCGGCCTGCAAACACTATCGGCACGACCGGCTCAGGCGATAAGGAGGAGGACATTTTTAT
>DATDIC010000607.1:0-3500 GCA_036521275.1 Acetobacteraceae bacterium | reverse complement strand
CCAGTCCTCGACCGCCAGCGCCGGCGCGCCCTCCAGACGTTCGGCGATCGCGCAGGCCAGGGTCATGCGGGCCACCGGGAAGCCTGGGAACGCCGGCACGGCGTTGATCCGCGCGACCAGGGCCAGCCGCGCCGCGGCGGCCGCAACCGCGTGCCGCGCCATGGCATCCTCGAGCCCGGCCAGCCAGGACGCATCGGCTGAGCCGTCCGCGAGCAGGCGGTTACGCTGCGACGTCGCGGCCTCGTATGCGGCCACCTCGCGCGCATGGCCGGGCTCCAGCGCCCACACCAATCGATCGAGGAAGCGCCGGCGCCCGGACGTGCCCTCGTGGAAGAGCCGATCCATGGGCGGCGTGAGCCAGACCGCGGCGACGCGGGCGGCGATTTCTGCCTGACTGCGGGGCGCGGCGCCGTCCAGTCGGAACACGCGACGATTTCCTGATTCCGGCCGGAGGACAGGCTCCGCGCCTGGCGCCGGCGTGCCGGTGCCGATGTCCACCTCGCCATCCGCGGAGGCGAAGCGTCCGGCGACCGCCCAGCCGCCGGCGCTGCCGTGCCGCGGCAGATCGGTGTTGCGCGCACCTCGCAGGCCTCTGCCGGGAACCAGCAGCGATACCGCCTCCAGCAGGTTCGTCTTGCCGCTGCCATTGGGGCCGAACAGCACGCTGATCCGCGCCGCCGGCCGCCAGGTCAGAGCGGCGTAGTTGCGGAAGTCGGTGAGCGACAGGCGGATCAGGCGCATATGGCGATGTGCGGTCGCGATACTGGCGAGGTCAATGTTTGACTGGGGTCGCCAAGTCGTCGCAAAAGACTGTTCCCGCACTCGTGTATTGCTCAAGTAATAGCGAATATTTCGCCAATGGACGGCAGCCATGCAGATGCACCTACAGCCGCGTGCATGCAACGACCGCTGTGGGGGTCTCGCCCTGACTTGATCCGGGCCAGTGTTGCCAACCCGGATTTCACCGTGTATTGGCGATGAATGCGGGGGCGAGGGTCACAACTGACCCGTGCTCTGGGGACTTGTGCAGGGATGCTCGTCGCTGTTCTTGTGGCGATGGGCGACTATACTGTTGCGCAAGCGCAGAGAACGGGCGAAACCGGCGACCAGAATGCGCTGGCGGTGCCGCGAATCGCCTTGCGGGGCGTGTCAGGCGTGGGGCTTCCGCAGCCACTCTCCCCATCCGAGGCCGTCCAGGTTCGGAGGATTTTTTATCTACAGGATAGTGGTTCCGTAGCGGAGGCGGCACGCGAAACGGGGCGATTGGGGAACGATCTGCTGCTTGGCGCCATTCTGGCGGACCGCTATCTGCGCAGCGTGGCCAGCACGGCCGACCTCGCCGGCTGGCTTGCCAGGTTCGGCGATCAGCCGGAGGCCCCGGCCATTCGGACCCTGCTGGAGCTTGTGGCGCCGGGTACGACGGCGGCGGTCGCCGATCCGCTGCCGACGCCGCAGCGTGCGGCGCGACGGGTCGCGGGCTCGCCGCGCCTGCTGTTCGTGCAGAACCGCGATGCCGAGGCGATGGCCACCGGTCAAACCTCACAGGCCGATGCCGAGGGTTTGTTTGTCGGCGGGTTGGCCGCGGTGCGGCTTGGCCAGTCAGATACTGCGACCAGGCTGTTCGACGCCGCCTGGCGCTCCGCATCGGCCCCGGCGCTGCGGGCTGCGGGCGCCTTCTGGGCAGGACACGTGGCGCGACGCGGCGGTGATCGCGGCCGGTTCGCTGTCTGGATGCGTCGCGCCGCGCAGGAAGGCGGCACATTCTATGGCCTGATCGCGCGCCGCGCGCTCGGCCCCGCGATCGACTGTGTCCCGGGCGGGACGATCGGCAACGCCGACCTGGAGGCGCTTGAGGCGACGCCTCAGGGCCGTCGCGCCTTCGCCTTGCTGCAGGTGGGCGAGAACCTGCTGGCCGAGGCGGAGCTGCGCGCGTTGTGGGCGGATACTCAGCGGGATGGTGTATTCGATCGCTCCCTGGTGCTGGCCGCGCGCGCGATGGGCTTCGGCCAGTTGGCGGCCGAGATCGAGCAGCGAGGCATGGCGCGGCCGGATGGCGCGGGTCTTACAAGGCTGCGGCCTGCCAGCGGTTTCCTGGTCGATCCGCCGCTGGTCTATGCCCTGGTCCGCCGTGAGTCGAATTTCGATCCGGGCGCGGTTTCGAGTTCCGGCGCGCGCGGCCTGATGCAGATCATGCCCAGCACCGCGCAGGCGGTGGCGGGCGGTCGGGCTGAGCAACTGCAGGACCCGGCGGTCAACCTGGCGATCGGGCAGCAGTATCTGCTGACGCTGGCGCAGGATGGCGCGATCGATGGCGACCTGATCCGGATACTGGCAAGCTACGGGCAGGGTCAGGGCGGGCTGCGCAAATGGGTCGATGCGGTGCGCGACCAGGGCGATCCGCTGATGTTCATCGAGGCAATCCCCGACGCGTTCACCCGCGGGTCGGTGCAGAACGCGCTGGTGTACTACTGGCACTATGCGGCGCAACTGCATCTGCCAGCTTCGAGCCTCGATGCGCTGGCGGCAGGGCGCTATCCCCAATTGGTTCGCGCTGGCGTGGGGAGTGCGAGCGGCGGCTCGTGCGCCGTGATGGCGGCACGCTGATGGCGGCAATCGCGATACCGGCGCGACGCGGCAAGGCGGCGTTCGTCACAGCCGGTCAGGTGATCCGCATCATCAACACGCATGGCGAGCAGGTGGTGGATACCTGGGCGTTCAACCGTCACGACATGACCGAGTTCATGTCGATGGAGCACAGCCGCGCCACGATGCACCGGCTGATCCCGCGCGTCGGCGATAAGCTGCTGACCAATCATCGGCGGCCGATCCTGACCGTGCTGGAGGACAATTCGGGCGGCATCCACGACACGCTGATGGCCGCGTGCGATCGCTATCGCTACGAAGAACTCGGCTGCACCGAATACCACGACAACTGCACCGACAATCTCGCGCAGGGTCTGCGCGAATTGGGCCTGACGCCGCCGGAGACACCGAGCCCGCTCAACCTGTTCATGAATATACCGTGGACCGTTGAGGGGGTGTTGTCGTTCGAACCTCCGGTGTCGACGCCCGGCAGCTATATCCGGCTGCGCGCGGAGATGGATCTGGTGGTCGCGTTCTCTGCGTGCCCGCAGGACATTCTGCCAATCAACGGCCGCGCGGGGAAACCGACAGAGGCGCATTTCCAGATCGAGGCGTAGGCCGCAGCGAGACTTCGCCGGCCTGATCGGCACCAATGGCTACATCGCCGATCGCGCGGCAACGCACCGCGTCACCTGTGGCTGTAATCCGTGAAGACATAGTCTCTTGCCTTCACGCTTGTGTGGCACGCGAACCCACACTTGGCGTCGTTTGCCTGAGGCGGATGGTCAGCCAAGGTGCCCGGCTTGAACGTATCAGTTGCAGCGTCATAGTCGAACGTGGCCCATCCCCATCCGCCGCTGTCCCGGAATCTCTTGCTGTCCTTCACCATGAAATCCATGTCGTGCTGGGTACCCGGC
>DATDIC010000606.1:0-6514 GCA_036521275.1 Acetobacteraceae bacterium | reverse complement strand
GACGCCACGCCCGGCACCCAGACCGGCTTGCGTTCCACCGGCGTGGGACGGTGTATCGTCCCCTTGGCGCCACGCCGCCGCAGCATCGCATCCAGCGCGGCGATATGCTCGATGGAGGTGCCGCAGCAGCCGCCGATCAGGTTCACCCCGTCCTCGGCGACGAAGCGCTCCAGCCAGCTTGCCAGCTCGTCCGCGCCCAGCGGGTAGTGCGGGTGGCCGTCGACCAGCTCCGGCAGGCCGGCGTTGGGCTGCACGGACAGCAATCCCGGCCAGTTGGCGGACAGGAAGCGCAGATGCTCGGCCATCTCCTGCGGGCCGGTGGCGCAGTTGAGGCCGATCATCGGCACGTCCAGCGCGTGCACCACGGTGGCGGCGGCGGCGATGTCCGGGCCGACCAGCAAGGAGCCGGTGGTTTCAACCGTTACCTGGACGAAGACCGGCGTGTCGGTGCCGGCGTTGGCGCGGGCGATCTTCGCGCCGTTCACCGCCGCCTTGATCTGCAACGGGTCCTGGCAGGTTTCTATCAGGATGGCGTCGACGCCGCCGGCAATCAGCCCGCGGCATTGCTCGGCCAGCGCGGCTTCCAGCGGGTCGTAGGCGATGTTGCCGAGCGTCGGCAGCTTGGTGCCAGGCCCCAGGCTGCCGAGCACCCAGCGATGGCGTCCGTCGGCGAAGCTTTCCGCCGCTTCCCGCGCGAGCTCGCCGGACCGCTGGTTGATTTCGAAGGCGCGGTCGGCGAGGCCGAATTCCCCCAGCGTGACGGGGGAGCCGCCGAAGCTGTTGGTTTCCACCATGTCGGCGCCGGCGGCGAAATAGCCGCGATGGATCTCGCGCACCAGGTCCGGGCGGGACAGGGTCAGCACGTCGGTGCAGTTCTCGTTGCCCCAGTAGTCGCGCTCGACATCCAGGGTCAGCGCCTGCGCGCGGCTGCCCATGCCGCCGTCGCACAGCAGCACGCGGTCACGCAACGCGTCCAGGAGATGGGGTCGGGTCATGGATGGACCTTGTGTCGGACGGCGCGGAGGGGGAGCCGCGATCCTGCGAGTTCGGGGGGTGTGGTTGGATTCCCGCTTGCGCGGGAATGACGGAGAGGCGTGCGGGAATGACGGTGGTAGGTGGCGGGATGACGGAGAGGCGTGCCGGGATAACGGGGACGGGTCATGGTCAACGCGCGCTGCTATACGGCGAGTTCGGAGAGACGTGCGGCGACGGCGGCGGTTTCGCTGCGCGTCGCCGTCCAGATGCGTACCGGCAGCACGGCGCCGCCCGGGATCGACAGTTTCTCGCCCGGCGACAGGCCGGCCGCAGCCAGCCAGCGATGCATCGTGTCGTCGCCGAAGCCCGGCCAGCGATGCGCCAGCCGTTCGGCAATCTCGTTGCGTCCGTGCGGCGCCAGATCGACCACGATCAGCCGGCCGCCGGCACGCAGCAGGCGGGCGGCCTCGGCAATGGCCGTGTCCGGCTGTTCCGCGTGGTGCAGCACCATTTGCAGCACGGCGATATCGAACGAGGCATCCGCCAGGGGCAGCCGGTACATGTCGGCCAGCCGCACCGAGCAATGCGCCAGCCCGGCCCGCGCCAGGCGAGAGCGGGCCAGCGCCAGCATCGCCTTGCTGGCGTCCACACCGAGCCCTTCGTCCACCCGCGGACCCAGCAATTCCAGCACGCGGCCGGTGCCGGTGCCGATGTCCAGCAGCCGCCCGCCTGTGCGTTCCGGCACCAGCATCAGCAGCGAGGCCTCCACCGCCGGGGCCGGCAGGTCGAGCGCGCGCATCTCGTCCCAGTCCGCGCCCTTGCTCTGGAAGCTTTCCGAGGCGATGCGGGCACGTTCCGCCCGTGCCCGCGCGCCGTGGCGGCGATCGGCCTCCAGCACCGGATCGTCGGGCGGCAGGCGGGCGAGCAGTTCGCGGGTGAGCGAGCCGGCCTCCCCCATCGGGACGGTGAACCAGACATTGGCCCCTTCCCGCACCCGCTCCAGCAGCCGTGCTTCGCAGAGCAGCTTCAGGTGGCGGGACAGGCGGGGCTGGCTTTGGCCGAGGATTTCGGTGAATTCGGAGACGCAGAACGCACCGCGCCCGGCAAGGGCGAGGATGCGGAGCCGGGTTGGCTCGGCGGCGGCACGCAGGGCGGCAAGCAGGGGCTCCATGAGCTTGTATCTGACATAAACATATCCTTATGTCGAGCCTATGACGCTTTTCCTGGATGCCCGCATTCCGGTCCGGTTTGGCGCGCTCAGCGAGGCGGGGCCCGATAGCGCGCTGCTGATCGAAGGCGAGGACGCGCTGCCCGCCAGCCGGGCGGCGGCTGGCTTCACGATGCCGGTCGTGGCGACAGGACATCCGGCCGGGTGCGCCTGCTGTGCCCCGCGGACGCCGGTCTGTCAGGCGCTGTCGCGCCTGTTCCTGGCGCGGGCACGCGGGGACGCAGCGTTCTTCCGTGACGTGGTGGCTATTACCGTCACGGCGGCCGGGCAGGAGGCTGTGCTGAGAGCGCTGATTGACGATCCGCTGGTGTCGGCGTGGTTCCGATTGGCGGACGCTAGGCCCGAAAGCCGATAGCAGCGGCGCGAAGGACTTCGCCGGCGAGCCGTTACAAGTTTCAGTTGTTCGGTTCCAACCAACGGGTGCAGCATCATACATTCTGCACCCAGCGGCTCGCGGGGCAGTGCCGACCCGTTGGCGTCGCGCTGGTTACCGGGCATTGACGCCGATCGAAGGTCCTGATCACAAAATGGAGAAAGCAGCCAATGCCGCTCTATGAATATGCCTGCGAGGCGTGCGGGCCGTTCGAGGCATGGTCCACGATGGACAAGGCCGCCGCCCCCTGCCGCTGCCCGGATTGCGACCGGACGGGCAGCAGGCAGATCGCTGCTCCGATGCTTGCGGCGATGAACGGAACTCTGCGCAACGCGTTGGAACGAGCCGACAGAAGTTCGTCGGAGCCGGCCGTCGTGTCGCGAAACCATCTGGGCAACTGCGGGTGCAGGATGTGCGGGTCCGGAAAGGCCGTGGGTTCCCGACGCTGGGCACTGGGACATTAACGATCTAAAGCCCAGGCTTTCGGCGCCTCCGGATGGGGAGGCACCGCGCGCGGAAGGCCGGGCTTCATGATGACCTGGGTTGTTGTCGCTTTGGGCAGTGCGTTCGGAGGCGTGGCGCGCTACGGCGTCGGCATTCTCGTCACGCGGGCCGTGGGGCAAAGCTTTCCCTGGGGCACGCTGCTCATCAACATCGTCGGCAGCTTCGTCATCGGCTTCTATGGCGCTCTTACGGTGACCGATGGGCCGATGCCGGCAAGTGCGGAGATGCGGGCCTTCGTGATGATCGGGTTCTGCGGCGGGTTCACGACGTTTTCTTCGTTCAGCCTGCAGACTGTCGACCTGTTGCAGGCAGGTGAAACCGTGCCGGCGGGTCTTTACATCCTGGGCTCGGTCGCGCTGTGCCTGGCCGGCACGTTTCTGGGCTACTGGATGGCAACGCGGCTCGGCTTCTCCGCGCGCCCGGCGCCTTGAGCGCCATGCGCACCCTGCTTGCCGTGCTCAATCATGTCGAAACCGCGGGCGCCGTCCTGGCTTCGGCCGGGCTGGTCGCCAGCCGGCTGCCACAGGCCCGGATCGACGTGCTGCAAGTCCGCGCCGAGGTCGATCCGACCTTCCTGCCGACCGAGGAGATCATGACCCCGGAACGGCAAGCCCATTTCGAGGCAACAACCGCCGCGCTGTCAGCCGATCTTCGCGCAAGCTTCGAGACCTGGCGGCGCGGGTCCGCGCAGTTGGCTGACGTCGGGTGGCGGGAGGAAATCGGTGATCAGGCGAGCGTGGTGGTCCGGGAAGGCGCCAAAGCCGATCTCGTCGTGATCGGCCTCGCCCCGCAATCCGAGCCGGGCGATGGGTGGGCGACGATCGAGGCAGCCCTGTTCGAGGGGGAGGCGCCGATCCTTCTCGTGCCGAAAGTTATTCCTGAGACGATCGGGGCTCACATTGCGGTGGCCTGGAAGCCGAGCGAGACGGCCGAGCGGGCGGTGACGGCGGCAGTTCCGCTATTGCGCCTGGCCGAGCGGGTGACGATCCTGATCGGGGCGGAATCCGAGGGCGACACTCCCCCGCCGGCGGCGCTTCTGCAGGTTCTTGCCGAACGCAACCTGGTACCGGCGATGCATCCCTTCACGCCGGGCACTCGGTCGATCGGTGCGGCGCTGCTGGATGAAGCGCGGCATGCCGGCGCCGATCTGCTGGTGATGGGCGCGTATGCCCATCCCCGTATCGTGGAGGCGCTGACGGGCGGCGCCACGCGCGACATCCTTGCCGGGGCCGACATGCCGGTGCTGATGCATCACTGAAGCACGTCATTGAGCATCGCCGGCGAGACGCTGCTTCACGGTTGCGCAAGTCGGCCACTTCCGCGGAACTGCCGCGTTGAGGCGCTGCCGCAGAACGGGAGCGACGGGACGTGAAGGCACTTACGTGGCATGGCAAGAGCGACATCCGGTGCGAAAGCGTGCCGGACCCCAAGATCGAGCATCCGCATGACGCCATCATCAAGGTGACGGGCTGCGCGATCTGCGGCTCCGACCTGCACATCTATGACGGCGTGATCCCGAGCATGAAGAGCGGCGATGTGCTGGGTCATGAAACCATGGGCGAGGTTGTCGAGGTCGGCGCGGAGAACACCAAGCTGAAAAAGGGCGACCGGGTGGTGGTGCCGTTCACCATCAGTTGCGGCCAGTGCTTCTTCTGCCGGCGCGGCTATTTCTCCGGTTGCGAGCGGTCCAACCCGAATGCGGCGATGGCGGCAAAGCTGTGGGGGCACTCGCCGGCCGGGCTGTTCGGGTATTCGCATTTGCTGGGCGGGTATCCGGGCGGCCAGGCGGAATATCTGCGGGTGCCGTTCGCTGATGTCGGGCCGATCAAGGTACCGGAGGGGCTGACCGACGAGCAGGTGCTGTTCCTGTCGGACATCTTCCCGACCGGCTACATGGGCGCCGAGTTCTGCGACATCAAAGGCGGCGAGACGATTGCCGTGTTCGGCTGCGGTCCGGTGGCGCAGTTCTCCATCCGCAGCGCGTTCCTGCTGGGGGCCGAGCGGGTGATTGCGATCGATACGGTGCCGGAGCGCCTGAGGATGGCGGCGGATGCCGGGGCGATCACCGTCGATTTCATGAAGGATGATGTGTACGAGCGCATCCAGGAACTCACGCAGGGACGCGGGGCGGATGCCTGCATCGATGCGGTGGGGACCGAGCCGCACACCTCGGCGAGCTTTGATTCGATGCTGGACCGGGCCAAGGTCGCGACGTTTCTGGGCACCGACCGGCCGCATGTTCTGCGCCAGGCGATCCATAACACGCGCAACTTCGGCGTGGTTTCGCTGATCGGCGTGTATGGCGGGTTCGTGGACAAGATCCCGATGGGGAGCGCGATCAATCGCGGGCGGACGTTCCGCATGGCGCAGACACCGGTGCAGCATTACCTGCCGCGCCTGCTGAAGCTGATCGAGGACGGCAAGATCGATCCGTCCTTCGTCATCACGCACCGGGTGCCGCTGGAGCGCGGCCCGGAGATGTACAAGACGTTCCGCGACAAGCAAGACGGCTGCATCAAGGTGATGTTGAAACCCTGAGACATTTGTGTGGAGAGTTGCAGATGGCTGCTGATAGACGCTTGTTCGCCATCGTTACCGGCGCTTCCACCGGTATCGGGTTCGAGCTTGCCCGGGAATGCGTGGAGCATGGCTACGACGTGCTGATCGCCGCCGACGAGCCGGCGATCGAGCAGGCGGCGACGAAGCTGCGCCGCGATGGGGCGGCGGTGGAGGCGGTGGAAGCCGATCTGTCCGATGCGGTCGGGGTGGATGCGCTTTATGCGGCGGCGAAGGGCCGGCGGGTGGATGCTCTGCTGGCGAATGCGGGGCGTGGGTTGGGTCGGGGGTTTCTGGATCAGGATCCGGCGGACTGGATGCGGGTGGTGGAGACGAACATCACCGGCACGCTGCTGCTGATCCAGAAGGTGGGGCGCGACATGCGGAGTGCCGGGGCGGGGCGGATACTGATTACCGGGTCGATCGCCGGGTTCATGCCGGGGACGTATCAGGCGGTTTATAATGGGACGAAGGCGTTCCTGGATAGTTTCTCGTTCGCGCTGCGCCATGAGCTGGCGGGCAGTGGCGTGACGGTGACGTGCCTGATGCCCGGTGCGACCGAGACGGACTTCTTCGAGCGGGCGGACATGATGGATACCAAGGTGGGGCAGCAGAAGAAGGACGATCCGGGTATGGTGGCGAAGGCCGGGTTCGAGGCGATGATGAAGGGCACGGGCGAAGTGGTGACCGGCTGGTCCAACAAGCTGCGTGCGGCGATTGCGCATATCGCGCCGGCGGATGCGCTGGCGGAAATGCATCGCGGGATGGCGGAGCCGCGGCACTGATTGGGGCGGCACGCGGTGGGGGCGTCGTGCGGTCTGTGGCCATGCCGGGCGACTGACGGCGCGGCTGCGGTGGACGATACCGGGCACTGACGA
>DATDIC010000605.1:0-6315 GCA_036521275.1 Acetobacteraceae bacterium | reverse complement strand
TTCTCGTCCTCGGGGATGCTGTCCCAGGACGGCATGGTTTCATGCCGCGGGGTAAGTTGCGCGTCGGCGGGAATCCAGCCCTTCTCTTTCGCGCGCTGGAATGCGCGCTGGCGATAGGCATCCCAGCCATCGTCGAACTTGCCCTTGTACTTGTCGGCCCATTCCTTGGCGACGTGATGCGGGCCGTGGATCGCGCCGCTCGCCCAATACATGAAGAACGGCTTGTCCGGCTGGAACGCCTTGTGCTTGTGCAGCCAGCCGATCGCGTCGTCCGCCAGATCCTCGCTGAGGTGGTAGCCCTCGTGCACGGTTTTCGGTGGCAGGACGCTGGTTGTGTTGCGCACCAGGTTCGGCTCGTATTGCGAAGCCTCTCCGGCGAGGAAGCCGTAGAAATACTCGAAGCCAAGGCCTGTCGGCCAATTCTCGAACGGGCCGGTCGGCGTGGTTTCCGCGGCCGGCGTGTTGTGCCACTTGCCCCACGCGCCGGTGGCGTAGCCGTAGTCTTTCAGCACGTCAGCCACCAGCGCACTGCTTCGCGGGATGGTTCCGGAATAGCCGTCCCAATCGTTCGCCAGTTCGGCGATCTGCCCATTGCCGACCCGATGATGATTGCGGCCGGTCAATAAGGACGCCCGGGTCGGCGAGCACATCGCCGTGGTGTGGAATCGGTTGTAGGCGATTCCCTGATTGACGATGCGATCCATCGTCGGGGTATGGACTTCGCCACCGAACGTGGCGGGAAGTGCTGGGCCTGCGTCGTCGATCAGAATGATAAGGATATTCGGCGCGTCGGCGGGAAGCCGCCGCGGCGCCACCCGTTGCCGGTAAACCGATTCCTGCATCGTCCGTCCCGCAATGCTGGCCGATGGTGTCGGCGGGAACGGCAGGGCATCTTGCTTTGCCGCTTTATCTTTCCGATCGGACATTTCATTTCCCTCTGAGCGCCCCGAGCCAGATCGGGTCAGGCGCTGTTCCTTGCCGCAGCTATGGGAGGCTGGTGTCCCGATTCAGAAGTTCGCCGCACTGAAACGCGGGCGGGGTCGGGAAACTAGCCATTCGTTTTCAGTGGCCTGCTTAATCCCCCTCGTTTCGTCGCAAGCGCGACGAAGTTTATGTCACGCAGAACGACCCGCCAAGCCCGGACGAGGAGAGGGCAGATTTGTGCATACTATTGCGGGGCGAGATTATTCTCGATTTTTGCGATCGTTTATGATTGGTTAATGGCATCCCGCTGCACAGGGAGTTCAAAATGTATTGCAGCCCACGACAGGCCGAGATTGTCCCGTTTCCCAGCGTTTCCCGGCGCGCTGACGAACACAACCGAATGCAATCGGCGCTCGAGCAGCTTAACGCGGCCGTCACCGCGCACCGCAACGCCGTGACGGCGTGGCGCCGGGCGCTCGGGGAGCTGGACACGGTTGTCCGCTCGCTCGGGCTATCGGTGGTGAGGTATCGTGTGCAGCTTGAAGGGCTGCACAGTGGTATCAGCCGTCTGCACAATGAAGCGGAGCGGCTGGAACGCTGGGCCGATTCGCTGGAAGAGCTGGATTAGGAGTCGTTCGGAAGCAACCGCCTCATCTCGTCATTCCCGCGAAAGCGGGAATCTACCGCCGCCCGCTGGATCCCCGCTTTTCGCGGGAGTGACGGTCGATTCGGTTATTTCACGGCCGGCCCTTAGCTGAATTGGGAGAAGCCGGGGTTCAGCTTTTGCTGATGTTCCAGAACGCCAGCACATTGGAGCGCAGGACGCCGGTGACATTCGTGCGCCACAGGAACGGCTGCACGAACTGGCCGAGCGGGAGGTAGGGCAGCACCTCCCATAATCGCCGGTGCATGTCCTGCAGCAGGGCCATGCGCTTGGCCGGATCTGGCTCGGCGATGTAGCGCAACCGCATGTCTTCTTCCACCTGGTCGCAAGGCCAGCCGTAGAAGTTCTTGCCATCGCAGGTGGTGATGGTGGACGGGCTGGTGAGCGGGCTGGCCAGTTGGGCGCCGTTGGCGCTGGTGTGGAACAGGTTCCATCCGCCCTTGGATGGCGGGCCCTTGTTCTGACGGCGCGTGGCCACGCTGCCCCAGTCGGACATTTGCAAGTCCACCTTGAAGCCGATCTTTTGCAGTATATCGACGGTGACCAGGCTCATGCGCTCATAGGCGGGAATATCCGATCCGCCGATCAGCACCACCGGCGTGCCGTCGTAGCCTGAGTCGCGCACCAGCCTGCGTGCCAGGTCGAGATCGGGGTGGCGATAGGGTTCCGATCCAACTTCGGTGCCGTTGGGGCTGCCGCAGACCCAGAACGCATAGCATTCGTGCCAGTATTTCGGGTCGCCGTAGGCGGCGGACATGTAATCGGACTGGTTCATGGCGTGCGCGACGGCCTGGCGGGCCTTCAGGTTGTTGAATGGCGGCCAGAGCGAATTGAACCGCAGCACGGCATAGGATTCCAGCGGCCATACCTCGCCGATGACGATGTTGGGATCGCCCTGGACGATCGGCAGCAGATCGAGCGGCGGTGCGTCCAGCATATCGACTTCGTTGTTCTTCAGCGCCGCGAAGGCGGTGGAGGGGTCGCGGATGATGACCCACTCCACGCGGTCGACCTTGACCACCTTGCCGCCGGCAAAGCCGCTGGCCGGCTCCGGGCGGGGCAGGTAGCGGTCGAACTTCTCGTACACGATCCTGGCGCCCGGCACGTACTCGGAGTCGACGAAGCGGAACGGGCCGGAGCCGATGCGGGCCTGCACCGGCTTGTACGGGTCCGTCATGGCGTCCTTTTCCCGCATGACCGCGCCGACGACGCCGTTGCTACCGCCGAGCAGGAATTCGGTGAAGGCGTAGGGCTGTTTCAGTTGCAGGGTGAACGTGAGGTCGTCGATGCGGCTGTAGGCGACGATCAGGTTGGCCAGTATCTGGTTCTGCGTGTCGCGCACGAACATGCGCTTCAGGGAGGCGATCACGTCGCGCGTGGTGACATCGGTGCCGTCGTGGAATTGCAGTCCGCGGCGCAGGGTGAAGGTGTAGAGCAGGCGGTCGTCGGAGATTTTCCAGGTGTCCACCATCTGCGGCTGGACGTTCATCTTGTCGTCCCAGCCGAACAACTGGTCGTACACCATGGCGCCGTGCATGGTGACGTTGTTGACCTGGGCGAAGACCGGATCGAAGGATTGCGGCTCGGCCTGGGGCACGACGCGGAGGATTTTTTGCGGCGGTGTCGCGGCGATGGCGCGCCGGATGGTGCTGGCCAATGCGATCGACGCTGCGGTCTGAGCCATGATGGTACGTCGGCCGGGCATGTTCCTGTCCCCCTGGTATCGCGGCAGGATCAGTGGTCCTGCGCCGGGCACAGGATATCACCGCACGGTCTGGGGCGGGTCGTTGCCGAGCGCGAATGTGGGCTGAGGCGGTGTTTTTGCTCGGGCGGCGGGGAGATCCGCCAGGTCGTTTCGCCCGTTGCGGCAGGAAGACGTGGGTGCGCGGGCCAAGCCCGCGCATGACGAGTGAGGCGGGTTAGCCGGGCCGGTCGGCGGTGAAGAATTTCTGGCCTTGGGCGAAGTGGTTGGGGCTCATGAAGACGCCGAGGATCAGGGCGCCGTGCGGGGACCGCGCCTCGTGCGTGTTGCCGGCTGGGCGCCAGACGAAATTGCCGGCGGTGCAGACGCCTTCCGCGTCTTCCAGGCTGCCTTCCAGGACGTAGGTCATTTCCACGCCGGTATGCTCATGCAGCGGCACGATGGCGCCGGGGGCGAGGCGGAACAGCAGCGCGGACATTCCGGTCGGATCGGAATACAGCACCTTGTGCTCGATGCCGGGGAATTTCGAGGTTTGCCACGGCGCCTCAGCAACATCCACGTAGCAGGACGGCGGCGAGGGAGCGTCGGCGAGCAGCCTGCGGCGTGGTTCGCCGGTGGATTTCGGGGCGATATCGTCGGGCATGGAGCGGTCCTCCGCTGGGCGATCCGGCGATGATCCGCCGGCTGGGGCCGCCGATCAAGGTGTCGCCGGCCGCACCGTGACACCCTGGGCGCGGAGCTGGTCCAGCACCGCCTTGGCGCCAGCATTGCCCGCTTCCGCCAGTTTCGCGGTTTCCCCGGCCAGCAATTGGAACCGGCTGCGTACCTTGTCGGCCTGCTCCAGGCTGATCGCCTGGTTGGCGTGGACGGCGTTCAGGTTGCCGTGTTCCTGCACCAGCCGCTCGGTCTGGAAGGCGGTGATCAGGAAGAAGGCGGCCACGATCAGGGCAACCGGCACTTCCAGGCGGATTGTCTCGGGCATGTTATGGCTTCGATGCGGGTGCGGGTGCGGGTGCGGGTGCGGGTGCGGGTGTGGCCGTAGCGCCGATCGGGGCCTGCGCTCGCTTCAGCAGGTCCTGGATTTGCGGGTTGTTGGCGGCCTGGGCCTGCAGCTCACGCGCCAGCACGTTGGTAACGGCTTCGAGCTGGGCCGCCTGGGCGATCTGCTGCTGGCGCTGGTTCACGTCGGCCTGCGCGTTCTGATCGAGGATGGCGAGCACGATGTTCACCACGACCAGCACCAGGCTGATCCCGGCGAGCATCGTGGCCCAGTGGATCAGCCGCTGACCCTGTGGCGATGCCGGGGGCTGGCTCATGATATGGCGTGGCTCCGACGGGTGGCGCGGGAGCATCACGCATACCGGTATCGTCGGGCTGGCGCAATTCCGCATAGAATCTCAAGACTCCCAGTCGGTTCGGGGCTATGCTTATGGTCCCGCACGAAGAGGTGTTTTCGACCTATGTCCGCGACGACTCGATCTTCGGCCGGCATTGCCTCGACGCGGGCGCGCAGTTTCGCGTCGCCGGCCATTCGCAGCCTGATGCAGCGGCGGACCAGCGAGCTTGGCGGGCTGGCGCTGGGGCTGGTGGGACTGGCGCTGTTGGTCGCGCTGGCCAGCTACACGCCATCCGACCCGAGCCTGAATACGGCGACGGCACGGGGTACAAGGAATCTTGCTGGGCCGGTCGGGGCGGTGGTGTCCGACATGCTGCTGCAAGGGTTCGGCGTGGCGGGAGCGCTGCCCGGCGTGGCGATGCTGGCGTGGGCGTGGCGGATTGGTTCGCAGCGCGGGCTGGGCAGCATGGCGGCGCGGCTGGTGACGATGGGCGCGGCGATGCCGGTGCTGGCAGCGGCGCTGGAGGCGGTGCCGCGGTTGCGCTCGGTGTCCTGGCCGACCATGGCGGGACCCGGAGGAGCGGTGGGGCAGGTGCTGGCGCCGGCGGTGCTGGACGCCGGACAGGGGCTGCTGGGGCCGACCGGCGCGGTGCTGGTGTGGGTGCTCGGGGCGTCGTTCGCGGTGACGCTGACCCTGCTGGCGCTAGGGCTGTCGGGCGCCGAGTGGAGGGCGGGGTGGCGGTTCACGGCGCGCGTGGCGCGGTTCTCGGTCTCGACCGGATGGAGCGCGGCGTCGATCGTGCGGCGGGCGGGTACGGCCGGGGCGGGGATGGCGGGGCTGTGGCGTCGTCGCGCGGAGGAGCCGTCGGTGCCGCCCGTGCGACGGGAATCGGCGCGGGTGGAGGTGCCGGGGGCGGCGGTTGCGGCCCCGATTGCGCCCACCATCCATCAGCCACGGGGCATAGCGCCGCGCAGACCGAAGCAGGAAAGCCTGCCGCTGGCCGAGCCGGGCTGGCGGTTCCCGCCGGTATCCTTGCTGAAGCCGGCGCCGGCGCGCGCCAGCTCGGGGCCCAGCAGCGAGGCGCTGGAGGCCAATGCCCGGCTGCTGGAGACCGTGCTGGCGGATTACGGCGTGCAGGGCAGCATCGTGGAGATCCGGCCGGGGCCGGTGGTGACACTGTATGAGCTGGAGCCGGCGCCAGGGATCCGCAGCGCGCGGGTGATCGGGCTGGCCGATGACGTGGCGCGCAGCCTGTCGGTGACGGCGGTGCGCATCGCGACGGTGCCGGGACGCAACGTGATCGGCATCGAGGTGCCGAATGCCAAGCGGGAGACGGTGTTCCTGTCGGAGATTCTGGCGTCGGAGGATGTGCAGCGGCATCCGGGACGGCTGGCCTTGGCGCTGGGCAAGGAGATCAGCGGGGCGCCGGTGGTGGCTGATCTGCAGCGCATGCCGCATCTGATGATTGCCGGCACCACCGGGTCTGGCAAATCGGTCGGCGTGAACGCGATGATCCTGAGCCTGCTGTACCGGCTGTCGCCGGACCAGTGCCGGCTGATCCTGATCGATCCGAAGATGCTGGAACTGTCGATGTACGAGGGCATTCCGCACCTGATGGCGCCGGTGGTGACGGAGCCGGCGAAGGCGGTGACGGCGCTGAAATGGACGGTGCGCGAGATGGAGCGGCG
>DATDIC010000604.1:0-16348 GCA_036521275.1 Acetobacteraceae bacterium | reverse complement strand
ACGCTCACTATTAACGGGATCAACAACTCGGGCATAAAGGAACTGTATCAGCTCACGAATTTCCAGGTGGCTCCGGACATATCGGCGCTCAACGCATCGGTTGTCACTCTACCCGACCCGCGTACCGGAATTGCAACCAGTTTTCTTGACGTTACTGCCGTTTGCTTCGTTGCCGGTACTCGTATCGCGACTGACCGGGGTGATATCGCGGTCGAAAATCTGCGCGAAGGCAGCCAGGTCATGACGGTTGCCGGTACGCCGCGACCTGTACGTTGGGTTGGCCACCGCCGGATTGACCTGACCAGCCACAAGCGACCCGACGGTCTCTACCCTGTCCGCATTCACGCTGGAGCCTTCGCTGATCAATTGCCCAAACGCGATCTTCTGGTCTCTCCTGACCATTGCCTCTTCGTAGATGGACAGCTCGTTCCCGCCAAGCTGCTCATAAATGGCATGAGCATCGCTCAAGACCGCTCACTGCATACAGTGCACTATTATCATGTCGAGCTGGACACCCACGACGCGCTGTTGGCAGAGGGACTGCCGGCCGAGACTTACCTGGACACAGGTAACCGCGGCTTCTTCGCTAATTCTGGCCACCCAGCCGACCTCCATCCAGCTCTCGACCTGGACGAAAACCGATTGCGCTGGCAGGAGCAGTTATACGCGCCGCTTTGTCTGCGCTCGACCGATATAGAGTCACTTTGGGCTAGGCTGGCTTCCCGGGCCGAGGCGCTGGATTATGTCCGCCCTGGTATGGTCGTCACCGGCGATCCTGGTCTCAAACTGCTGGCGCAGGGACGCCAATTCAAGCCGGTGGCTCAGGGGATCGACCGCTACACCTTCATCCTTCCTCGTGGCGCCTCCGAAATTCGCGTCATCTCGCGGTCCAGCGTCCCGGCTGATGTGACCCCCAAAGCCGACGATTGGCGGCGTCTGGGCATCGCCGTCAGAACCATTCTTGTTCGCAGCACCACAGGCGAGCAAATACATGTCCCGGCTGACGACCCATCGCTCACAGACGGCTGGCATAGCGCGGAGACAGGGGCCGACGGGCCGTGGCGCTGGACCGATGGCGACGCGGCCGTCAGGCTTCCCGTGCTGAGCGGGATTACCACCGTCGAACTGAGACTCGCTGGCCCGGCAATCTACCGAGTCGACCCGGCTATCCCCGAAAGCTTGGTGGCCTGAGACCCCGAACCAACCTTATCTGATCAGCCCGGTCAACGGGCTGGACGGATCGGCCCCCATCCGGCGGGGCATTCGTCCCGCCAAATACGCGAGCCGTCCCGCCTCCACCGCGAGCTTCATGGCGCGCGCCATGCGCGCCGGATTCCCCGCGTGCGCGATGGCGGAATTCAGCAGGACAGCATCACACCCAAGCTCCATCGCGATCGCTGCATCCGAGGCAATCCCAACCCCCGCGTCCACCAGGAACGGCACCTTGGCTTGCTCCCGCATCATCCAGATCATCGCCGGATTCTGGATGCCGAGACCTGAGCCGATCGGAGCCCCAAGCGGCATGATGGCGACGCAGCCCATATCCTCTAGCCGCTTTGCCGCGACTGGATCGTCCGCGCAATACACCATGACTTCGAAACCATCCTTGATCAGCGCCGAAGCGGCTTCGAAGGTAGCTGGCATGTCCGGATAAAGCGTCGGCGGAGGCCCGAGCACTTCCAGTTTCACCAGATTCCAACCGCCCGCCTCGCGAGCCAACCGCAGCGTGCGAACCGCTTCGTCAGCCGTATGACATCCGGCGGTGTTGGGCAAATAGGTGTAGCGTTGCGGGTCGACGTGATCCTGCAGCATCGGCGCCTTGGGATCTGACAGGTTCACGCGCCGGACCGCCACGGTCACAATCTCTGCCCCGCTCGCCTCGATCGCCTCCGCGGTTTCTTCCAAGTCCTTGTATTTTCCCGTCCCGACGATCAACCGGGAACGGAAATGGCGGCCGGCAATAATCCAGCCGTCATCTGCCGGCAAAGTTCCGTCCATCTCAGCCTCCACCGATGAAATGCACGATCTCCACGCTGTCGCCGGTCACCAGCCAGGTGTCCGGATAGGCCGAACGCGGAACGATCTGTTGGTTCCGTTCGATGGCGACCTTACGGATCTCAAGGCCGAGATTGGCGAGCAGATTGGCCACGGTCAGCGGACCATCCGCGGCAAGGGTTTCACCATTGACGGTCAGACTGACGGTCGTGCGCATATGCCCAGTATGGACCTGCGGGTTCAGGGCGGAAAGGCCGGTCCGAGACAAGAAAAAAAGCCCGACCGCCGAAGCGGCCGGGCTGAAAGGAAAAGGTCCGGGTTGACCTGGGCCACCGCGGGCCCAACCGATCGGCGAGGGTGTTGGGGCTAACGCCAACCGGTGTTTGGGTTTTCGCACCAGACCTCGGATGCGGCTGTGAAGTAGATCACAGATTCTCGAAAAAAGTCCGCCGTTACGGGAACAACCCGCGCACTTGCTTCGCGCTGCGCACCTTCTGCACGCCGATCGCCATTGCCGCGGTACGGTGCGGGACCCGGTCCCGTTCGACGCGTGCCATAACCGCGGCAAAGGCACGATCCAGCACGTGGTAGAGTTTGCTCATCACCTCCGCCTCGTCCCAAAAGAACTGCTGAAGGTCCTGCACCCACTCGAAGTAGCTCACCACGACACCGCCGGCATTGCACAGGATATCGGGGATGACGAATACCTCGGGCCGGTGGCTCAACACCTCGTCCGCATCCGGCGTGGTGGGGCCGTTCGCGCCTTCGGCCAGCACACGGCAGCGCAATTGTGCGGCAATATCTGCATCGATCACCCGTTCCATCGCTGCCGGGACCAGCACGTCGCATGGCTGCGTCAGCAAGGCTCTTGGATCGAAGGCAAGCTGGTTAGAAAATCCCGCTAACACGCCTTTTTCTGCCGTGTGCCGCGCCAGGGCGCTCACATCAAGACCTTTTGGGTCGAAATAGCAGGCAGTGTGGTCTGAAACGCCGAGTATCTTCATCCCCCGTTCCGCCAGCGATTGCGCCGCGACGCTGCCGACATTGCCGAACCCCTGCACGATTGCCGTCGCGCCGGACGGCTGGATGCCGATGCGGGCCAGTGCGCGATCGACCAGATACGCAACCCCACGCCCCGTCGCTTCCCGCCGTCCTTCGGTGCCCCCGGACGCAACCGGTTTACCAGTCACGATCTCGGTGACCGTCCTGCCCTGGTACATCGAATAAGTGTCCATGAACCAGGCCATTACCTGCTCGTTGGTTCCCATGTCGGGGGCCATGACGTCTGTGTGAGGGCCCACAAATGGGATCATCTCCTGCATGTAGCGGCGGGAGACTGCCTCCAACTCGTGGCGTGACAGCGCGTAAGGATCGCATTTGACGCCTCCTTTGGCGCCCCCGTAAGGCAGACCCGCCAGTGCGCATTTCCAACTCATCCATATCGCCAGCGCGGCCACTTCGCCGATCTCCAGCGTGGGCGAGTAGCGTGTGCCGCCCTTCGTAGGACCCAATGTCAGATGGTGCTGGACCCGGTAGCCGTGGAACACCGTGGTTTTGCCTCCGTCGCAATGGATCGGACAGGCAACGGCAACGGCCCGCTTGGGGTACAGCAGTCGATCCCGTTCATCCGCTGGAATTTCCAGATAATCGGCGATGACCTGAAACTGCTCGCGGGCCATGTCGAATACCGGGCCGGTGTAGATGGTCATGGCGATCTTCCTCCCCTTATGGACCAGGTCGGTTGGCACTGAGTGCAACGCCGGCGCAAGGATGACGTCGAATGAGGCGAAATGCCGGAAGTGGGTGCCGGGGCCTGGCCATATCAAACCACGCGGGTCTGAGCCGCTGCCCACCGCATCAGTCCCGGCCAACCGCGACACGCAGCCACAATGCCGGATTGCGTCGCGGAACTCCGGCAGAGGCCATGCAGGATGCCCGCCATACGCACGGGATATACCAGATCATGCCTTAGTTGCTTGTTATAGCGCGCCTCGGGTCCGGCGCGGGCCAGCCAGGTCCCGGCCGCCAGCCTTCCGCTATGCAGCGCGATTGCCACGCCGTCACCGGTCAGCGACGGAATGACTCCTGCCTGATCGCCCAACCGGAACAGTCCAGGCACGACAGCCGCTCGGTTCAGAAATCCATATGGAATTCCGGCTACCGCAAGTGGTTTCGATAGCAACGGCAGCGACCCGGACAGCCGTCGCCCAAGATGGGCCGACATATCGGTCAGGAAGTCCAATGCCGCCGGCCAGCGGCCGATCCGGCGAAGCACATCGGAAGGCATCAGCCAGCACAAGACGGCGTGACGCGATTCCACCAGTTGCAGGCCCGCATACCCACCGCTAAAAAGCATCAGCTCGATGGTTTCATTTAGTGCCGATGCTTGTTCCAGGCTAAGCGCAAAATACATCTTCAGCCCCACAGCACGGCTGCGCTGTGGCCTCCGCAACCCGCGCAGGTCATGCTTTCCCGTTGCCAGGAACAGGGTGTCCGCCCGGATCGCTCCACAGGTATCTGTGTCCACCGCCCATGTGTGCCCGATACGTCGCAGGCGGCGCACCGAAGTGCCCCGCAACAGATGCGCTCCTACCGCAGCCGCGCGCGCCAACAGCGCCTCATCCAGAGCGCGCCGGCTCACACCCGCGGCCGCAAACGGTAATGCCGCAATTGCCTCCTCGTCGCCGCATATCAGTCGAATGTGGTTGATCGGGACAGAGCCGAGTCCAACCACATCAATACCCAATGCGCTGAGCGAGCCAAGCGCGCCTGCACTGAGAAAATCACCGCATACTTTGTCATGCGGGCCGGAGCTGCGTTCAACCAGCGTCACCGATTGGCCGGCACACGCCAGCACAATCGCAGCGGCCGAGCCCGCCGGTCCACCCCCGATGATTAGTGGTTGCACCGGCGCGCCACGCAAAGGCGAAATGGAAACTGCGGAAGGACTGCGACATCGCCTCGGACCTCCGCCGCCTCCAGAAGCGTATGCCAGTCTCGCGCGGTGAACGAGCGGGCGATCGAGATTTGCCCATCAGTGCGAACGAAATGATGCCACCGCGCCAACCGCGCCAGCAACGGGAATCCGTAATAGGCGAACCAATGACGGCGGAGGTCCGCGACAAACCAGCCGCGTCCGGCGTTCCTCTCCTGCCAACGAAGGAACGAGATCACATCCGCATCGGTCAGATGGTGCGTGAACTGCGAACTTACGATGAAGTCGAACGGCGCGTCAGGCTCGTATGCGAAGATATCGCCGGCCCGCAGCCCTATCTGCGCGTTCTCCGGCATGGCCGCCCGGGCCGCTCGGATGCTCCATGGATTCTGGTCCAGCCCCTCCAGCCGTGCCACCACGCCGCGCCGGCGCGCCCAACGATCGATCCTTCGCAACAGATCACCATAGCCGCAGCCGACATCCAGCAGGGAGAAGGACCGCACCTCCCTTGCTTCCTCCGCGAGCCACGCAAGTACCGGGCGATGTGTCAGCGTCACCACGTTCACCCGCGCCAGATCGGCGAGGCAGTTCTGGTAATCGGCGAAGTCGAGGCAATCCGTATCCATCTGCTCGGCCGCCTCGCTTCGGTGACGAAGATTGATCATCACTTTATCCACGGTGGAATCGGAAGCTTTCGACGGTCAGACCGGGTCCGAACGCAAGTGCGATCCCATCACCCTCAGCATTTGTATCTCCCAGAAAGCGTTGCAGAACGAACATCAGGGTTGCCGACGACATATTGCCGAATTCGCGCAACACCTCGCGCGAGTGGCGCAGTGATTCAGGGGGCAGCGACAAACTCTGCTGCACCGCATCGAGGATAGAGCGGCCGCCTGCGTGAACCGCCCAGTTTGGAATCGTCGCGGCGCGGCAGTGGCCCAGCAAATCCGCACCTTGACGACGCAGATAGTTTCTGATGGACCCGGGCACCTGTCCAGAAAGGTGCATGTCGAACCCGCTGTCACGGATATGCCAAGTGATCAGCCCTTCGGTGTCCGGGATCACCTCCGCACGGAACTTCCCAAGCGCCAGTCCCTCCGGCACGGCTGAAACCAGCGCAGCACTCGCCCCATCAGCGAAGATCAGAAAGCTCAGCATCTTCTCGAGCTGCCACTGCTCCTGTAGATGCAGGCTGCACAATTCCACGTTTACCACCAGCACCCTGGCCGCCGGCTCCGACCGTACGATATGCCGGGCCAGCTTGAGTGCGTTGACGGCAGCAAAGCAGCCCATGAACCCGACCACCGTGCGTTCGACCGAGTCGCTCAGCCCGGCGTCCCGCATGACGTGAAAATCAAGCCCTGGCGCCGCAAAACCAGTGCAACTGGCGACGATCAGGTGCGTGATCGTACGGCGTTCACCGCCAAGCCTCAGCGCCTCGATGGCCTGGCTGGCCAGTGCGCGCGCCTCTGGCTCAAACCGAGCCATGCGTTCCCCGGTGGAGGGGAACGCGCCCCGGCGATAGAATCCGTCGCGATCAAGATAGCCGTCTTGCGAGACGCTGCCAGGCGCGAAAATAGCGTAGCGGTGCTCGATATCGGCCAGCGCCGCCATGCGGACGAATAGTGATCGACTATGTTCATCCGCCAGCAACATGCGCCCGAATTCGATGCAGGCGGGATGCACATCATGAGGCGGCGTGGCCGTACCGATTCTATTGAGCCACGCCTCTGTCACGCGTGTGTCCTCATCGGCGGCGAAGCCGGACAGAAGCGCTGCGTGTCAGGGCGGACGGTGTTCGATTGCGCCGCCTTGGCGCATTGAGGGATTCGCAGCGTCCAAGCAGGCACCGGACTGTTGATTCCGCCATTTCCGCCGTAATCACCTCGTCGATGGATAACCCCAAGCCTGTTGACGCCGCCGGGTCGAGCCTATTCCGTGTAACGGAAGCTCAACTTCCACGCCTGAATCTCGTCCTCTGCCGCTATCGGCGTCACGGCAGCAGTTTCCCCGGGTTCATGATCCCGAGCGGGTCCAACGCGGCTTTGATACGCCGCATCAGGTTCAGTTCCACGCCGCCACGCCAATCCGGCATCATATACCGCTTCAGCCGGCCGACCCCATGTTCGGCCGAGAAGCTTCCATCGTAGCGACGCACGACACCGTTGACCGCGTTCATGATCGCATGATCCTGCGACAAGAACCACGCGGCGTCCGCACCCTCCGGCTGTTCCAGATTGAAATGGATGTTGCCGTCGCCAATATGGCCGAACGGCACGGGGCGGATTCCCGGCATCAGCATGATACAGGCCGCGGTCGCATCCCGAATGAACGCCGGCACCTTCGAAACAGGCACCGATACGTCATTCTTCACCGATGCCCCTTCGCGCTTCTGCGCTTCCGAATGCTCCTCTCGCAGCTTCCAGATGGCGGCGCGCTGTGCTTCGCTTTCCGCAATGGCTGCATCCTCCACAACACCGTCTCCGAGGGCCGTCTCAAGTACCCGCTCCAGCGCGCTGCGCAACTTGGCATCCGGGCGCGGCGTTGCCAGTTCCACCAGCACGTAATGCTCAGCCGGCTGGGCCAGCGGCAGCGTGGTCCCTTGAATGTGCCGCAGCACGAAAGTCATCCCGGGACCAGACATATATTCGAAAGCCTGCACGTCTGCCGGATCGTTGGCCTGGAAGCGCGCAAACAGGTCCAGTGCGGCCTCCGCTGTCGGCACCGCGCACAGCGCGACGGCAATCTCGCGCGGCTGTGCCGCCAGCTTCAACACCGCGGCCGTGATGACCCCGAGAGTCCCTTCCGATCCCACGAAAAGCTGGCGCAGGCAGTAGCCAGTGTTGTCCTTCCGCAAGCGCCGAAGCCCGTTCCATAACTGCCCGTCAGGCAGCACCACCTCCAGCCCAAGCACCAGGTCGCGCGCGTTGCCGTACCGCACTGTGTTATTGCCGCCCGCGTTGGCGCCCAGTACGCCGCCGATCTGCGCCGACCCTTCCGAGGAAATCGACAATGGCAGCATGCAGCCGGCGTCGCCGGCAGCGATCTGTGCGGCCTTCAATGTTGCCCCTGCCTCGATCGTCATGGTCAGGTCCACCGGATCAAGCTGTCGCACCCGGTTCATCCGGGCGAGGCTCAGGATGATCGCCCGCCCGTCTTCATCCGGCGTGGCCCCGCCGACCATCGACGTGTTGCCGCCCTGCGGCACCACGGGGACACCGGCGCCAGCGCATAGCGCGACCACCTCGGCGACCTCCCGCGTGCTTGCCGGCCGAACCACCGCCCGCGCACGCCCGACGAACAGATGCCGCCAATCCTCCAGATAGCCGGCCATATCTGTGGCGTCGGTCAGCAGCCCACGTTCGCCGACCACCGAACCGATCGCGTCGATCAGCGATGCGGCGACTGGCGTAATGCCGGGCATGGATCGATCCCTCCGTGTCATCGCAACCTAAATTCGCGTATGCTGCAGGCAACCGCCACCCCGGAGGTCACATACATGAGCGCCGAACAACGCCTGAAGGATCTCGGCCATGTCCTGCCACCGCCACCGGAGCCGCTGGGCACTTATGTACCGTATCGCCTGGCAGGCAACCTTCTGTTCCTCTCCGGTGTCGGCCCTCGCCAGCCCGATGGCGCGCTGATCACCGGAAAAGTGGGCGCGGATGTGCCCATGGCGCGGGCCATTGAGGCTGCTCGCGTCTGCGGCCTCAATCTGTTGGTCAATATGCGCGCCGCCGCGGGCTCGCTGGATCGGGTCGAGACCGTGTTGAAGGTTTTTGGCATGGTCAACGCAGTCCCTCATTTCGCTGATCACCCAAAGGTCATCGACGGCTGCACCGATCTGTTCGTGTCCGTTTTTGGTGAGAGCGGGCGACCCGCCCGCTCGGCTGTCGGCATGGGCAGCCTGCCGCGCAATATTGCGGTCGAGATCGAGGCGATCGTGCTGTTGAAGAGCTAGATAACCGCTGCCGCCCCGCCCACGATCAGACCTTTTTCACCGCGCTCTGCCCGAACAGTGGAGCGCCCCTGCGCGGCTGTACCAGCGGTGACACCGTCCGTGCGATGTGGGATATTGCCGCCGTGACATCATGCGGAGGCAAGCGATGAAACTAAGCGCACGCAATCAGATCAAGGGGAAAGTTCAGTCCGTCGTCAAAGGCCAGACGACAGGACATGTCCGCATCGATATCGGCAGTGGCGTGATAATCACCTCTTCGATTACCAATGAAGCTATCGATGAGCTCGCCATCAAGGTTGGTGACGAGGCAATCGCGGTGATCAAAGCGTCTGACGTCATGGTGGCGAAGTAGCCACCACATGACTCCAGGCACCAGGGCGACATTAAGCGCGCTGGCGTGGGTCGCTCTGCTGTGTACATCGCCTGAATTCACTGCCCGTGCGCAGCAGGCTGGTCTGCGAGTGGAAGCCCCTGGACATCAGGCCCAAAGCCTCACGCTCGCCCAACTTCAGGCGCTTCCGGCAACCAGCATGGCGGTATCCTTTCAGGGCGAGCACGGGCAAGAACAGGCCACCTACAGCGGTGCATTGCTGTGGACCGTGCTGGAACACGCCGGGATGATCGACCCCGCCGCACCGCGCGACCATGTGCGTCAGGTGGTAACGGTTACCGGTGTGGATGGCTACACATCCGTGCTCGCGTTGGCCGAGATCGACCCCTCGTTCGAAGGGAAAGCCGTTCTCCTTGCCGACACTCGGAACGGCACCCCCATACAGAATCACCCACGGCTGATCGTTCCAGGTGACCGCCGTGGCGGCCGCAGCGTTCGCGATGTCGTGAGTATTGCAGTCCGCTAGCCAACGACGTGAGGGCAACCAGAAGCTACAGGGGTCGAATGGCTGACGAACAGGACACGACAGACGTGCGGCGCAATAAACTGGTTGCGGCAAAACAAATGTGGGCACGGGAAGGGCGGCTGCTGACAGGAACCACCGCCGATCCGACTGTCGTACGGTTGCCACCCGGACAGAAGCTTGTGCGTGACTGGCCGGTACTCGATCTCGGCGTCCAACCCAATGTCACTGCCGCGAAGTTCCGGCTCGATGTGGATGGTGCGGTAATCCATCCATTGAGTCTATCGCTCGATGAGTTCATGGCGCTCCCACAGGGCGAGACGGTGTCGGACATTCATTGCGTCACGCAATGGTCGCGCTACGACAACCTCTGGCGTGGCGTGGCGGCGCACGCGTTGCTGCAATCCGTGCAGCCGAAGGACGAAGCTCGACACGTGATTTTCCATTCCTATGATGGCTACACGACCAATGTTCGACTCGATCAGTTCGATCAGCCGGACGTATTGCTGGCGTCGGAATGGAATGGCGAGCCGATTCCCCGCGTGCACGGTGGTCCGGTGCGTGTGGTTATCCCGCGGCTCTATTTCTGGAAATCAGCGAAATGGGTCCGCCGGATAGAAATCAGCCTGAACGATCGGCCGGGGTTCTGGGAGCAGCGCGGTTACCACAACAACGCCGATCCCTGGACCGAGGAACGTTACAGCTAGAGCAGATAGCTCTTAAGAGCGGGAGCAGGTTCAGTCCCGGCAAAGAACTGCCTCAGCGCGCTTGAGCGGTCATGGTTTCGCCGCACTGGACGCGACCTCTGGAACGCTTCCCTTGGCGGGCGGCTGCGCCGGCGGTGGCGGGCCATTGGTGCCGAGATAGACGGTGATCCATCGAGGCGCACCCTTTTCGATCACGAGCAGTGCTATCACCTCCTGATGCACCCGCACCTCATCGACTAGGCGCTGCACCTGGTCCGGCGATGTCACCGGGGTGTCCTGCACCTTGACGATCACGTCGCCGGGGGTGACACCACGGTCATAGACCTGCGCGTCAGGATCGACGGCGGTGACCATCACCCCCTCGCTCGCCGCCAGCGAGAACTGCTTGCGGACCGCATCGGTCACCGGCGCGAGCTTCAGGCCAAGCTCCGGCGGACGCGACTGCTGCGCGCTGGCGGCACTCGCGATCATGTCCCCGCGCTCGATTTTCAGGTTCGGCCAGGGGACCACCTCCACGGCCACCTCCTGCTGCTGCCCGTTCCGCCAGATGATCACCGGCACGTACTGGTTGGTCGGCATCACCAGGATGTCGCGCAACAGGGCCCGGGTGTCCACCGGCTCAAGCTCCCCGAAACGCAGGATGATATCGCCGGATCGCAGCACCGCGGCAGCCGAGCTCCCCGGGTCGGTTCCGGTTACAATGAAACCATGCGCCCAACCCAGGCCGAATGAGCGCGCCAGATCTGGCGTGACATCCTGCAGATGCGCGCCGATCCAGCCCGGTGGCCGCAGATGCGGGTCCAGCAACTGGTGCACGACATAGTTGGTTTCATCAGACGGGATAGCGTAACCGATGCCTATGGAGCCGCCATTCGCATCGAGTGTGGTCAGCGCGGTATTAACCCCTACAACTTGTCCTTTGGTGTCGATCAGCGGCCCGCCGGAATTGCCGTGATTGATAGCCGCATCGGTCTGGATGTCGTCGTCGAATGGGGTTTCCATTATATTACGGTTCAGCGCACTGACGATGCCGGCACTGACCGACATCCCAAGGCCGAGGGGATTGCCAACGGCCAGCACGGGATCGCCAATCCGCAGACGGTCGCTGTCGGCGAATGTCAGGTACGGCAGAGGCCGGCCGGCATCCACTTTGACAACGGCGAGATCCATCAGACCACAGGCCGCAATGAGAAATCCTCGTGCCTGGCTTCGGTCAGCGAAAGAGACGGTGATCCATACTGCGCCATCAATGACGTGCCGGTTCGTCACAATCGTTCCGGCAGGATCGATGATGAAACCGGAGCCATAGAACATCTCGCGCCGGCCCTCACCGCGATTGGTGCCGTCATGGACGATCTTTTCCACCGAGATGCTCACGACGCCGGGCAGCACTGAGCGTGCGACATCGCTCCAGCTCACCGGGAGCTCGCCGGCGAAGCCGGGCGAGGGCTGGACGGCGGTGAGAAAACCCGCGGCGAGAATGGCGAAAAGGGCTGACTTCATCGAATAATCCTGCTGAACGAGCATGCTGGGCACGGATAAGGCCGCGGCATCATCTCGGGTCGCTGACACAGTCTGCAAGGGCGCGGTGCACGGCATCGACGACCGCGGGCCAGCCGCCGCACCGGTCCTGGCGGAACAGCCGTACCGTAGGATACCACGGGCTGTCCTGGCGCCCAAGCAACCAACGCCAGTCCGGGGTTCGCCGTAGCATGATCCAGGTCGGCCGCCCGAGTGCGCCGGCCAGGTGCGCCACGGACGTGTCCACCGAAATGACCAGGTCCATCAGCCACAGCAGGGCGGCTGTCTCCGCGAAATCGGTCAGCGCCGCCTCGTGCAAAGTCACCGCCGGATTCGCCGCGATGCAGGCGCGGTCGGAGTCCGGAATCTCGATCTGAATAGCGTGCAACTCGACATCCCGCCGGCTCAGCAGGGGTGTCAGGTCCGCGAGCGGCATGGAGCGTTCGGGAATGTGCTGCGAGCCCCGCCAGCAAAGACCCACACGCGGGCGGCTCCGTGGCCCGATACGTTGCCGCCAGTAATCCAGCCGGTCGGCCTGGGGATGCAGATAGGGCACGTCGGCCGGAACCGTGTTCAGGTCAGTGCCGAGAATCAGCGGCAGGCTGAGCAGGGCGGCGGCGATATCATGCGGGGGATCAGACTCGCGGTCGGCGATAACCTCGGCCGCTCCGGGCACGCTGCGCATGAGTGCAACCAGGTCGTCCGGTACGACCAGCGCGACCGAAGCCGCGATGGCGGCCACATGTGGCACATAGCGGGCGAACTGGATGACATCGCCGCGGCCCTGTTCGGCGCGCAGCAGTACGCGCCTGCCGTGCAGATCGGTCACATCGGGAACCGGTGGTGCTGGCGGATCGCCCTCGGAACGGAACCCCGGCAGCTCCCAGCGGCGCTCATATTTCGGCCAGGCCTCGGCGAACCGCCCGAGCGTCAGCAGGGCCAGGGCTTCGTGCCATTCGCCGCCCGGATCGTCCGGCCTAAGCGCCTGGCGGGCACGGCAAATGGCCAGCGCCTCGTCACATCGCTCCAGCTCAATCAGAACCCGCGCCAGCGAATCATGTACGTCGGCGAGCCGCTCCGGCGGAGCATCGGCAACCCGGCAGCCCAGGGCGGTACGGAAACTGACAACGGCAGCGTCCAGGTCACCCCGCTTCGCCTGAGCCAGTCCCAGATTGTAATGGGCGGCCGGGTAGTCCGGGCGCAGCGCGACGATACGATGGTAGCAAGCCTCGGCCGCGTCTTCTTGCCCCTGGGCGCGCAGCGCGGTGCCGAGATTGTTGTAAGCGTCCACCAACTCAGGATCGAGCGCGACCGCGGCACGGAAGTGCGCTTCCGCATCGGCGTGGCGCTCCAGCGCGAGCAAGGCGTTGCCGATATGATATTGCAGGCGCGCGGAGTGGGCCTCTTCGCGTTCCGCGCGGATAAGCCACGCCAGCGCCTGCTCGGGCTCGTTGCGTTCGGTGCAGATGACACCAAGCAGGTGCAGCGCATCCGGGTGCCACGGATCGTCCGCCAGCATCCCGTGGCAGATGTCGGCAGCCAAATCGGGGCGGCGGGCACGATACGCCGCCGCCGCACCGGCGATACTGACGGCAGAGACCTGGCGGCCGGCCGGGTCGATGCTGAACCGGTGGGTCAGCCGGTACAGCAAGGTACGGGACTCAGGGCCGCTTGGGCGCTGACTTGCCACGCGCGCCGAGCAGCGGGTGTTTCATGGCAGGCGCCCGCTTCGTTTTGGCGGCAGATTTCGTCGGCTTGCCGGCGCGCAAAGCAGCGATAGTGGCACGCGTGGTGATCTGCTCCGGGTTCATGCGCAGCTCGATCACCGCCGGGCGGCCGCTATTCACCGCGCGGCCGAAGGCGGGAGCGAAATCCTCCGTCGCGCCGACCACTTCGCCATGGCCGCCGAATGCCTCGATGAACTTGGCGAAGTCGGGATTGGTCAGGCCGGTGCCGGAAACACGCCCAGGATAGGCGCGCTCCTGGTGCATGCGGATAGTACCGTACATCTGGTTGTTGAACACCAGCACGATCGGCGCCACGCCATGATGGAACGCAGTGGCAATTTCCTGCCCGGTCATCAGGAAGCCGCCATCGCCCACCAGCGATACCACCATACGGTCGGGAAACGCGATCTTGGCGCCGATCGCGGCGGGCACACTGTAGCCCATCGCGCCGTTCGTCGGGCCGATGTAGCGCTGCTGCTCCGTGAAATCGATGAAGCGGGTCGCCCATCCGGCAAAGTTTCCAGCGTCTGTTGTAACAATGGCGTCGCGCTCGAGCAATCGTTCCAATTCGCGCATGGCGGTGCCGAGATTGAGCGGCCCGGCGTAGTCGGGCACCTCGCGTCCGGCATCGCGCAACGCGCGCAGCTCGGCGACCCAGGAATCCCAGGTCGCCCGCACCGGCTCCATTGCGGCAGCAGCCTGCGCGAACGCGTTCAGGTCTGCCACGATGCCGAGCACCGGGCGGAACACGCGGCCGATTTCCGCGCCATCGGGATGCACCTGGATGATCGGCACGGCGCCCGCCGGTTCGAACAGCGTGTAACCTTGCGTGACCGTATCGCCCAGGCGTGACCCGATCGCCAGGATCAGGTCAGCTTCTTTTGCTTTCGCCAGCAGCGCCGGATCCGATCCTACCCCCAGATCGCCGGCGAAATTATCCAGCGTACCGTCGTACATCGCCTGGCGGCGGAATCCGACGCACACCGGCACCGCGTTGCCGTGCAGGAAGTCGCGGATGGCGCGCCGCCCGTCGGCGGACCAGCAGGAGCCGCCGAGCACCGCCAGCGGCTTGCGCGCACGGCCGAGCAGCGCGCGCAACCGGGTCAATGCCGCCGGATCGGGATGCGCCGGACTGACGGAAGCGCGCGGGATATTCGCAACCTCGACAATGTCGCGCTGCATTTCCTCGGACAACGCGACCACCACGGGACCGGGGCGGCCCGATGTCGCGACATCTACGGCATGCGCCACGATTTCGGGAATACGCCTGGCCTCGTCGATCTGCGTCACCCATTTCGCGATCGGGCTGAACATCCGCCGATAGTCGATTTCCTGGAACGCGTCACGGCCCGCGTTTTCCAGCGGAATCTGGCCGACGAACAGGATCAGCGGCGTGCTGTCCTGCATCGCGATATGCACACCGATTGCGCCGTGGCAGGCCCCCGGGCCGCGGGTGACAAAGGCGGCCGCCGGACGACCATGCAGCTTACCATACGCCTCCGCCATGTTCACCGCGCCAGCCTCGAACCGGCAGGTGACCAGTTTCACTTTCTGGCGCACATCGTACAGTCCGTCGAGCACATCGAGATAGCTCTCGCCGGGCACGGCGAACACGTGGTCAATGCCCTGTGCAACCAGCGCGTCTGCGATCACCCGGCCACCGCTGCGCGGAACCATCCGGCTCTTACAGGCCAGCGCCTGATCCGACAGTGGTTTATCCACTTGGGCCGTGTCCATATGGTTCTCCCTTGGGTGGCCCTGTTGCACGGTCCTGTGCTGCCCAGTCGCCGCGCTAAAGGAGGGTTCATGCGTGCGATCTTCGTCATGATCAAGTGTGAAATGGGGCAAGCCTACCGGGTCGCGCAGGAGGCCGCCGACGGTATCGACGAGATGTCGGAGCTGTACTCCACCTCGGGACAGTACGATCTGCTGGCAAAGTTTTACCTCGATCCAGCTCAGGATATTGGCTTGTTCGTCACCGAGCGGTTGCAGACGCTGCCCGGCGTGAAGGACACCTACACGCTGATCACCTTCAACGCATTCACCGCCGCGAAATAGCCGCCTTAACTCGCCGGAAAGCGGGTCGGCCTAATCCTGCCGTATGGCATCGGATGTCTCCGCCCTGCGGTTCGATGGGGCCGCCCGACCCGCGGTACGGCTCATTGCAATAGCGGAGCTGATGGTCGCCCTCGCGGTGCTCACGGCCGCTGCGCTGAGCGCTCCGGACGCCAACTGGGATCTCCGGAACTATCACCTGTACAACGGCTATGCGTTCCTGAACGGGCGCATCGGCGTGGACCTGGCGCCGGCGCAGATCCAGACATTCAACGCGCCGCTGCTGGATATGATTTACGTGCTGCTCCTCACAGCGCTGAACGGCGCGCCGCGGATGCTCTCGGTGGCCCTCGCCGTGCCACATGCAGTGGCGGCCATGCTCCTGCTGACGCTGGCGCGCCGATTGTTGCCTGGCTGGCAGGCGTTCGCCGCGGTGTTGATCGGCTTGACCGGCGCGGCGGCGTTGCCGACCCTGGCGACGACAATGAGCGTGATGGTGCCGGCCTGCTGCCTGCTGAGCGCGATCCTGCTGCTGCTCGGGGATGCGCGCACGCAGCCTTCGGTACCATCCAGCGTCGGCGCCGGCATGCTGG
>DATDIC010000603.1:0-8394 GCA_036521275.1 Acetobacteraceae bacterium | reverse complement strand
CTGGCGATTTCGCTGCCGAACCTGCTGGCCACCCGCTGCGCCGCCTTGGATCGGACCAGCCGCGCGCTGCCCGATCTGCCGGCGCTGATCGCCGCCCGCTGGCGCCAGGTCGCCGACTGCGACACGCGGCTGATCCTGGCGCTGCCGAACCTGATCCATCGGCGGCGCGGCGCGCTGGAGCTGTGCAGCCACAAGCTGACCGGCGGCCTCCGGCACGCGATCGGCGGGGTCCATGTGCGGGCGGGGCGCGTCCTCGCCCGGCTGACCGACGCCCCGCTGCGCGCCTGCCTGCGCGAACTGACAGCAAGGCTGACCGGTACCGGCGCTCAGCTCGAGTCCGTCTCGCCGCTCGCTGTCCTGAGCCGCGGCTACGCGCTGGTCACCGACCCGTCCGGGCATGCACTGACATCGGCTGCTGCGGTCCCACCTGGCGCCCATATTCGCCTCCGCTTCGCCGATGGCGAGGTAGCGGCTACTGCCGACCGCACTGCCGGCGCGTCCCGCCAGGGACGGCTGCCGATCTGATCCGGGGGCCGCTTGGGGGCCGCTTGGGCGTCGCGGCCTTGATGCGACAACCGCACCTTGAATCGGCCGCGGGAACGCGCAACCTTGACCCCCGCCGCGGTCCCGGTTAATCGCATCGGCGGCCGCAACGAGCTTGCTTGCGCCGCATATTCTTCACCCGTTACCGCACCCAGCCAGGGACGCACTCACATGAATGCGAAAATTGCCGGCGCTTTTGCCGCTGTCGCGCTGTTGGCAGCCTGCGCGAACCACACCCCCGTAGCCACCACCGCGACCGGCGCCGGAGCCGCCGCCGCTCCAGCCGGACCAGTGCCGGGCAGCGAGGAAGACCTGGTTGCCAATGTCGGTGACCGGGTATTCTACGCCTTCAACCGCTCCGATCTGTCCTCGGACGCCCAGGCGACGCTCAACCGCCAGGCCGGCTGGCTGGATAAATACCCCAACGTGCAGGTACTCGTGGCCGGCAATTGTGACGACCGAGGCACGGAGGAGTACAACCTCGCGCTCGGCCAGCGCCGTGCCAACGCCGCGAAGGATAACCTGGTCGCCCGCGGCGTGAGCGGCGCCCGGCTCGACACGATCAGCTACGGCAAGGACCGGCCCACCGCGCTCGGCGATGACGAGCAGGCCTGGGCGCAGAACCGCAACGCCATCACTTCGGTGCGATAAGCCCACCGCGTTCCGGCCAGCCGTCACGCACGGCTGACCCGCTTGCCGTTGCGCCGGCGCGGCCCGCCAGCCGCGTCAGCCCGCTGTTGCCGCGACGGCGCGGCGCGCCCAGCGAACAGCCGGTTTCGCGCCGCCCCTGTCCCGCGTAAAAATACGGGCGGACCAAGGAGACGCGGATGAGCCGGTGTTCCACGATGACCGAAGCCGCCGTGCTGCCGATTGCGGCACTGCTTGTCATGACATCTGCCGCCGCCGCGCAGATGGCAGGCCGGGCACCGATCGCGTTGCCGGACGGGCGCCCGGCCCTGCTGCAACAGGTGCAATATCAGAACGGCGGCGCGCAGCCTTATTCCGCCCAACAGGGATATGGCCAACAGGGATACGGCCAAGGATATGCCCAACCGGGATATAGCCAGCCGGGATATAGCCCGCCGGCGGCTCCCGCGCCGTCGATCGGCGCTGCCTCGGAAACCGCTTCGGACCTGCTGACCAGGGTCACCTCGCTCGAGGAGCAGGTGCGCCAGTTGCGTGGCCGCGTGGACGAATTGGAGAACTCGCTGCAGCGTACCAGCGCGGATCTCGGCAAGCAGATCGACGACATGAAATTCCAGGCGCAGAACCAGCCGGCCAGTTCGGCTGCGGCGGGGTCGGCTGCGGCCGCTTCGCGCTCCGCCGGGCTCGCCACGCCGGCCGCCGCTGGCGTGGCGCCCGGCGCGCCGACTTCACCCGTGCAGCCGGGCGGTCCGCGCACGCCGGAAGTTGCCTTGCAGGAAGGATACGCCGCGATGGGCCGGCGAGATTATACCGCGGCGGAGCGCGACGCCCAGGAAGTGCTCAGCAAGCGGACATCCCCGCGTGCTTACGACGCGCAATACCTGCTGGCGCAGTCGCTGGCCGGCCAGCATCAATGGTCGCGCGCCGCGGTTGCGTATGACGATGCATACGTCCGCTCGCCCAAGGGCGGTCACGCCCAGGAGGCTCTGCTTGGGCTGGCGATATCGCTGACGGCAATCAACGAGAAGCGCGCGGCGTGCGACACGCTGACGAAGCTGCACAACGAGTTTCCACATGCCCGCCCCGAGCTGCACGACCAGATCGCCGGGATCACCCAGCGCGCCGGTTGTCGAAGCTGAAGCAGCTACGTTGAGCCGCGGGCGATCCGACCGCGGTCGCGGTGCTGGGGTATTGTGAACTGCATCACATCCCGGCGGGTTTGATCGGCGCTAGGGAAATATCAGCCTGACTGGAATCGCGGAGCGATCTTATGCCGACCCGCGCGGACGAACACGCCAGATCCATCATGCCAGCGAAAGCTCCGTCATGCCGCGAAGGCAGGCATCTGACGAAATTGCTCGTGAAACATGAGCCAGAGCGGTATCACCGATGGTGCAGCGGCTCGCACCGAATTGCCCGGCGCCGGCACTGCGTCTTGACGGCAGTCACGCCTTCCGGCAGCCTTCATGTGCAACGTTACTGTTCAGCCGCCTGCAACGAAGCTTCGCAATCGCTTTCTGGGCTGTGATCACGGAGGGGGCCTGGTCATGAAGAAAAATGAGCAGCCGGAATTCTCCGCCAAATGGTGGAAATCGAGCCAGCCGAAGGGCCTGAAAAGCGCCGGCCGGCTGGAAGATGCGCTGAAGGACTACGAGGCGATAAAAAAGAAGCTCGAGGCCAAGGGTGAGGCGGACGTTGTGAAGGCCGCCCGCGACGCGCTGGGAACGGTTGAAACCGCCGTGGACGCAGTCAGCACCGAGGCCGGGAAGGACAAGAAAAACCCGGAGATGGCCCTGACCATCGACGCGCTGAAGAAATTCGATCGGCTCTATCCCGCCGAACGGTCCTGGATCGAGGATCACGCCGAACAGGACGACGACAGCGTATTTGCCGATCCCGACGCCTACCACGATTACCTGATCGCCGCGATGAAGAAGCTGCGCTCCGGCGGCCAGATGAATTTCGGCTTCGTGCTGGGCAAAAAGGCCGAGGACCACCGGCTCGCCGTCCACCGCAGCAAGGGTTCGAAAGCCCTGGCGAACACGCTGGTGAAGGAAACCGGCCTGCACGCCATGACCTTCGGCACCGCCGCCGCGGATGAGAACCGTGCCGGCACGCTGGTGCTTCTGCTGGAAGGACGTCAGCTTCCCGGCATGAAGAAAAAAGGCGAGCGGATGCTGAAGAAGTTCAAGCCGCTGCCGTTCATCAAGCTGTCCGTGATGGCAGACGGGCAGGAGCTGGAGGATATCGCCGACCCGGACGATACCGACACCGACGAACCGGATGCGGCGAATGCGGCCGACGGCAACGCCGCGGCGTTCACCGCCCTGCGCGCCAGTTGGGTAGGAGCGCGCCAGAAGATCGATGCCGATATCCAGAAGGTGCACACCGCCATGTCGGCCGTCTACCAGGGCCGTGGCGTGGCCGACGATCTCGAGAAAGCGTTCAGCACGCAGACCGGCCGGGTGTTGAGCTCATTGGATGCAAGCCTCGCCGACAAGCTGGCCGAACTCGCGAGCGCCGGCGACCCTGGCCAGCATGCAGCCTTGATCGCCGAAGCACGCCAGATCGCGCAGCGCTATGCAGCCTATGTGGCGAACGAGCCCATGATCGCGGCGCTGGACGCCAATCCGTTCGTATCGATTGCTATCCAGGACACCGTCAGCTCCTCGTTGTCGGAACTGACAAAGGCATTAGCCTGAACGCCGCGGCGCCGTCGCGCCGCGGCCATTCAATGATGGTGGTCAGGCAGTCAGCCGGCCGAGGATATAGCCGAGCCCGATCGCAATCAGCGCCGCCGTCAATGGCTGGTCGCGGATTACTTCGCTCAGCCGCGCCACCTGCTCCTGCGCCTGGCCGCTCGCCTGGTTGTACAGCCCCTGCGCCTGCGTCTTCATGTCGCCCACAGATTCACCGAAGCTCTGCTGTGCGCGGCCCATCGTGTCGCGGGCCATGCCTTCCACTTTGTCGCTCATGCCGGGTCTCCTGTTTGTGTGGCGTGACAGAGATAGCGTCACCGGGGCGCGATTACGCCCGGTTCAAGCTTTGTTGTGAGGCCGGTCCGGCCCCCCGATCTCAGGATAACTTTAGCTGATAAAGCCCCTTCGATAGTTGCGGGCCGAGACTGGCCCGTTCAGCCAGCAACCGCGCTTCCGCCTCGTCGGCGCGCGCCGCGGCGGCATCCAGTGCCTCGTCCCATTCGCGCCCGCTGAACTCGCCACGCCCGATCAGGAAGATCGCGTGCAGCTCGCGCCGCGCATCCCCGCTGAGCCCGCCGATCGCCGCTTCCAACTGGCGCAGTGGTTCCGCCATCGTCGTGCCGCGCAGCGGCTCCAGGTCGGCCAGCTCGGCATCGTCGTCGGGACGGCGATGCACCATTGCGCCACCCTGGGTTTCCCGGGTGACATCCGATTTGACCATGCGGTTGGCCAGCCGGTCGGCAGCGTCCGCCGCGACATCGGCCAGGTGAATGATCGCGCGGACCTGGTCCGTGCTGATGAAACTAAGCATCCTCACTCATTATCCTCATGGGGGCATTGCCCTGTTCGCGACCACAACGACGCAGCGCCGCCGCGGGTTTCCAGGGATGTTTCGACAACCCTCTGAACGCCTCCCGTGCCGCTACGCCTCCTGCAGCTTGCGCAATTGCCGGCTCAGCACCTCGACCTCGTCGGGACCCGACACGGAAGGCTGCGGCCGCGGGCTCCACCAGTGCGCCAGAAATCCTGCTGCCAGCAGCGGCAGAGCCAGGAACCGCCGATTCAGCAGCAGCCCGAACACCGCCCCGGCTATTCCGAGCGCGATCGTATCGACCACCAGCCGCTGTCCAGGTCTCCGCGGCGGCGGCTCGATACGCGCTGCCGACGCAATGACCGGCCGGGCTGGCTGCACCGCCGGCGCTCCCCACCGCGCCCGCACGACGAGGAGCGGTTCCGGCGGGCCGTGCTGGTGCAGCACATCCGCGCGATGCGCCAGCGGATCCGGCCGCATCAGGCGCCGATCGACATATCCGGCAAATTTCGCGTGAACCGCCTGGTCCCCGTACAGGACCCCCAGGTCCCGCGCCATGTCCAGCATCCGACCGCCGGGAATGCCCTGTTCCACCGCAACCTGCGACAGTGCGAACATCCCGGCGCGCCGCCCAACCATGCAATGCACGAATACCGGCCGCTCCACACCCCGCAGCACCGCGCCAAACCGGTCCAGCATCGCGTCGTCCACGTCGCCGGTACCGACCGGGAAATGACGATAGGACAGCCCGCGCGCCTCGGCCTCCGCTGCTTCCTGCTCCGGCGACAGCGGTGACGCCGCGTCATCCGGCGTACGCAGATCGACGATGCTGCGGACGCCGTCCTGCCGCAGCCGGTCGAGCTCGGCGGCTCCGGGTTGCAGCCGCCCCACGCTCACGAAACGCGACAGCCGGATAAGGTCGGACACGATAAACCTCCAAACCGATCTGATGCAGAACGGGCGTGAAAAACCTGGGTTGCGACGGCTTGACGCAAGCTGCCGGCACCCGCTCCCTATGGCGGGAACAGGAGCATCGGAATGAGCGGAACCGTCGAGCTGCACATCGCCGAGCGCCGTCCGTTTGCCGACGGGCACGAATTCGCCGCCGCCGGCGGCTACGAGCGTCTGGCCGGCCGAGCCCATTTTGCGGTTGATCCGGCACATCCCGCCAACGCCGGTGTGGTGGATCTCGACAAGGCGCCGCTCAACCAGGCGGGTCGCGTGGAGTTCGCCGCCGACCTGATGATCCTGAAGCCGGTTGAGCCCGCCCGCGGCAACCGGCGGCTGTTTTTCGACTACGGCAATCGCGGCCACAAGCGTGCCTTGCAGTTCTTCAACGACGCGCTGGCCAGCAATGATCCGCTCTCGCTCGACCACGCCGGCAACGGGTTCCTGATGCGGCGCGGGTACGTGATCGCCTGGCTCGCCTGGGAGGGCGACCTGCTGCCGGGCGACGGGCGCATGGTGATGGACCTGCCGGTTGCGACCGACCATGGCCGTCCGATCACCGGCCTGGTGCGGGTGGAGTACATCATCGATCAGCCGGGGATCACCACCTTGCCGCTCTCCGGCAAGGCCGCCGCCCGCTCGTACCCGACCGTGTCGCTGGACACCGGTCGCGCGCACCTGACCCGCCGCCGTTATCCGTACGATCCCCGCATTCCGGTTCCGCCCGACACCTGGTGCTTCGCCCGCACCGAAGGCGGCCGTGGTGGCGAGACCGGCGAGGCCGAGCGCGCCATCATTCCGTCCGACAGCCACATCCACCTGCCGGCCGGCTTCCAACCGGGGTGGATCTATGAGCTGGTGTACACCGCCCACGACCCGCTGGTGCAAGGGCTGGGGCACGTCGCGGTGCGCGACTTCGTCGGCTTCCTCAAGCAGGGCGGGCCAAGGGAACAAGCGGAGGAGCTGCTCGGTCCGATCGAGCGTGCCTACGCGTGGGGCCGCTCGCAGACCGGACGCTGCCTGCGCGATTTCGTCTATCGCGGCTTCAACGCCGACGCCGCCGGCCGCCGCGTGTTCGACGGCGTCATGCCGCACGTCGCCGGGGCCGGGCGGAAATGGCTGAACCACCGGTTTGCCGGGCCCATCGTGTCAGGCGGCCAGCAATACGAGGATCATTTCAACCCCGCCGACAGCTTTCCGTTCTCCTACGCCTGGAGCACCGATCACCTGACCGGCCGCCGCGACGCCATCCTGAAGCGGCCGGAGACTGATCCGCTGGTCATGCACACCCAGACGGCGACCGAGTACTGGAACCGCCGCGGCTCCTTGGTCCACACCGACACGAAGGGCAACGATCTGCCGCAGCCCGAGACCGTGCGTATCTATGCCTGGGCCAGTTCTCAGCACTTTGCCGATCCGCGCGCGGTCGCCGCGCGCCTTCCGGCCTGCCAGTCATTGTCCAACATCGTCGCCACCTCGGCCCTGTTCCGTGCCCTGCTGGACGCGATGGATCGCTGGGTCACCGACGGTACACCGCCGCCGGCCAGCCGGGTTCCCACCCGCGCGGACGGCACGCTGATCGGCATGGAGGAGTGGCGCCGCCAGTTCCCGGCAATTCCCGGCATCGTCGTCCCCGCCTCGCCAAACCGATTGCCGCTGATGGATTTCGGGGAGACCGAGCCTGGGATACTGACCAAGGAGCCGCCCGACCTCCGTCCTGGCCAGGAATACCCCATCCTGGTGCCGGCGGTGGACGCCGACGGCAACGAGGTGGCCGGGGTGCGGGCCCCGATGGTGGCCGCGCCGCTTGGCACCTATACCGGCTGGAACCCCCGTGCCCGCGGCTTTGGTCATGGCGCATTGTATCGCTTCGAAGGGAGCTATATCCCGTTTCCCGAGACCGGATCGGAGAGGGAAGCGGTCGGCGATCCCCGCCCGGCGATCTTGGAGCGCTACGGCAGCCCGGCCGCGTATACAGAGGCCATCGGCTCGGCAGCCCGGGCCCTTGCCGGGGCCGGGCTGCTGCTGGCGGAGGACGTGGAGCGGTGCATCGCCGGCTCCCGCTTCTGGGGCCGGCCCCGCCATGCGGTGTTGCTCGACTGATACAGCCGCTCAGGTTCGTTTTTCGGAACCCGATCCCGCTCAAAGCGTCGTTGACATTTTCGTGAGATTCTGCTTTATGGCTTTTTTGTGGCGACCGGATTCGGAATTGCGCCGACTCGCCGCGGCTGACGAAACTGGCCGCATCGGCCTTCTTTGCAGGAGTTGTTATGGCGCAGTCGGTCACCCCCTATTCGGTGGAGGAGCACGTGGTTCACGGGGACACCCGCTGGGTCGCGATCCGTGCGCGTGGCGCTGAGTGGTCCTGGCTCACCCCCGAGGAAGCCGCCGCGATCGGCCGCGCCTGGGTGGAAAAATACGGGAACCTGTCGCAGTCGACCCCGCGCCGGCTCGCGGCGGAGTAGTACCCGCCGGTCGAAAGGCCGGCTTCCCGCGTGATGCCGCTTTCTGCGGGAATGACCGGGAACTGGGTCTGCCTCCAGGGGCGGCTGGTGCACGACCACCGGCGTGCCGCCAAGGCTTGGGTGAGACCAGGCGGAGCGGAATTCCTGGCGCGTTCAAGCCCGCGCCTCCGCGATTCCTGCTGGCGTTGCTGGCGACCCGTGCGCCGCTAGTTGCGTTTTTCGCCGATCTCCGATCCGCATCCTCGGGCGAACATTTCCGCCCCCGAAGCGGCGGAAATAGCGG
>DATDIC010000602.1:0-3658 GCA_036521275.1 Acetobacteraceae bacterium | reverse complement strand
GAGCTGCCCGTCACCGTCATCTCCTTGCCCTTCACCCACTCATAGAGCGTGCTGCCCTCCGGGTCGGCCAGCACGATCCGCACCTTCGGGTTGCGCTCCTTCAGCGCCATCGCCACGCCTGCCAGCGTGCCGCCGGTGCCGCAGGCGCAGGTGAACGCGTCCACCTTCCCCTCGGTCTGGTCCCATACTTCCTTGCCGGTGAAAGCCTTGTGCCCCTCCCGGTTCGCCAGGTTGTCGAACTGGTTGGCCCACACCGCGCCGGTCTCTTCCGCCATCCGCCGCGACACGTGCACATAGTTGCCGGGGTCACGATACGGCTTCGCCGGTACCAGCCGCAGGTCGGCGCCGATCATGCGCAGGCAGTCGATCTTCTCCTTGCTCTGGGTCTCCGGCATCACGATCACGCAGCGATAGCCGCGCGCATTGCCCACCAGCGTCAGCCCGATCCCGGTATTCCCCGCCGTCCCCTCCACGATCGAGCCGCCCGGCTTCAGCACGCCGCGCGTCTCCGCATCGGCGATGATGTACAATCCCGTGCGATCCTTCACCGACCCGCCCGGGCTCATGAACTCCGCCTTGCCCAGGATCGTGCAGCCGGTCGCCTCCGACGCGCGCCGCAGCCGGATCAGCGGTGTGTCGCCGATCGCCGCCGCCAGGTCTGCCTGCCAGCCTGAGCCGTGATACAACTGGGTCATCGCTCCCTCATGCAAACCGGAGTTCGCAGAATGGTCGAAAATGTCCCGCCCGCCCAGGCCTGGAAAGCCCTTCAATCCGATCCGCAGGCCCAACTCGTCGATGTCCGCACCGATCCCGAGTGGAATTTCGTCGGCCTCCCAAACCTCGCGCCGGCCGGCAAGGAGCCGGTTCTGATCCCCTGGCAGGTCTATCCCGGCATGCAGGTGAACGGGCAATTCGTGGATCATCTGAAACAATCCGGCCTCACGCCGGAGCATCACCTTTATTTCATCTGCCGCACCGGCGGGCGCAGCGCCGCCGCCGCCCGTGCCGCGCAGCAGGCCGGCTTCGCGCACGCCTACAACGTCGCCGACGGGTTCGAGGGCCCGCCCGATCCAAACGGTCACCGCGGCACCGTCACCGGCTGGAAAGCCGACGGCCTGCCCTGGCTCCAGAAATAGCCTCACGCAAACTTCGCAGCGCTCCCGATGACCGCACTCGCGCTGCTCCGCCATCTTGTGTTCGCCGGAGCACTCGCGCTGCTCTGCGCTGCGGTCGTGCGCCTGATGATCGGCGTTGGCGTGATGGACACGCCCGATCCGCGCAAGGCGCACGCCCAGCCGATACCGAAAAGCGGCGGCATCGGCATCGTCGCCGCCTTCCTCGTCGGGCTCCTGATGCTCTACTGGTTCGCCGAGTTCTCCCGCCTGGCGAACCAATACTTCCTCGGCGTCATCGGCGCGGCATTCCTGATCGCGATCGTATCATTCCTCGACGACCTCAAGGACTGGCCGTTCGCGGTCAAGCTCGGCGCGCAACTGCTGGCCGCGCTCGCCGCGGTCGGCACCGGGGTCTATGTGCGCGACTACCGGCTGCCCTATGTCGGTCCGCTCTATATCGGCTGGATCGGCGGCCCGGCCACGCTCGCCTGGATCCTGTTCGTCACCAACGCGATGAACTTCATCGACGGGCTGAACGGCCTGGCCGCCGGCGTCGCACTCATCGCCGCCGGTTTCCTGGCCGGCATCGCCGCCTTCCACGGCGGCTGGTTCGCCTATTTCGCCGCCCTGCTGCTGGCCGCCGGGCTGATCGGCTTTCTGCCCTTCAACTTCCCCCGCGCCCGCATCTTCATGGGCGATGTCGGCAGCCAGTTCTGCGGCTTCATGCTCGCCATGCTGGGCGTCGTCGCCAGCCGGTTCGATGGCGTCGAGCTCTCGCTCCTGCTCGTTCCCATGCTGCTGTCCGGCGTGCTGTTCGACGTTGCCTTCACGCTCGCCCGCCGCGCCCTCCTCAGCGAGCGCCTCACCACCGCCCATCGCGGCCATCTCTATCAGGTGGCGCAGCGGTCCGGCATGCCGGCCTGGTCGATCGCCATCGTCCATTGGGCATTTGCCGTCTATGGCGGGCTGTGCTGCCTGCTGTTCATTGCCGCACCGACAGCGGTCAAGCCCTTCGTGCCGCTACTCACACTGCTGCCGCAGTTGTGCTGGCTCCGTTACGTCACCGTCCGCGCCCGCACCGCCTGCATCGGCCGCTGGTAGCACCGCGCGAAATCAATAATACCCACCCGCGTCGATAATACCCACCCGCGTCGATACGGATGCGGACCCCTCCCGTCATGGCCGGCGAAGGCCGGCCATCCACGACTTTGCCGCCCACCGCGCCGCTCGTTCGCTTCACCGTCCCCAACATTCCCGCACCCCTCCCGTCATTCCCGCGAAAGCGGGAATCCACCGACACCCCATGCAACCCCAACCTCCCGGCATAAACATCCGCCTGCGCCGGCATGAGGCGAAAGAGCCACCGCCCCCCGACAACTCACCCCCTATCCCCGCTGCCATCACGATGCGGCACCGGCAGCCGCGTCGCCGCCAGCAGCGCGGCCCCCGCACCCAGCAGCACCACGATCACCGCCATGCCCGCCCGTTGGCTGCCGCTCGCCGCGGTCACCACCCCCAGCGCCAGCGGCCCGACAAACCCGGTCACCCGGCCCGACAGCGCGTACAACCCGAAATGCGCGTTGCGAGTCTCCGCCGGCGCCATCCGCGCCATCAGGCTGCGACTCGCCGCCTGCGCCGGCCCCACGAACAGGCCCAGCCCCAACGCCAGCCCCCAGAACATGCCCGCCGACCGTGCCAGCAGCGCAAATGTCCCCAGCACCACCAGAAACCCCAGCGCCAGCAGCACCACCCGCTGCGCGCCGATCCGGTCCTCGATCATCGCGAAGCCGAACGCGCCGCACCCCGCCGTAACATTCAGCGCGATCCCCAGCAGCAGCGTCTGTTTCGCATCCATCCCGAACGTTCCGGCAGCAAAGATGCCGCCGAACGCAAACAAAGTCGTCAACCCGTCCGTGTACAGCATGCGCGCGATCAGGAACCGCGCCATCGCACCGCCATGCACCATAAGCCGCAGCGTGGCGCCCAGCGCGCTCATCTCATCCCGCCACACGCGACCGGCGGGAACACCGCGTGACCGCGGCGTCATCGCCAGCAACGGAGCGGCAAACACCGCAATCCATCCGGCGGCGAACAGAGCCGTCGCCCGCACCGGCTCAGCCCTCGCCGCCGACAGACCGAACAACGGCGGCGACCGATCGATGAACAGCACCAGGCACAGCGCCAGGCAGATCAGCCCGCCCACATAGCCCGCGCCCCACGCAAGCCCGGACACCCGCCCGATCCGCCCCGGTCCGGCGATATCCGGCAGCATGGCATTGTAGAACATGCCCGCCAGCTCATACGCGACCGTGGCACTCGCCGTCAGGCCCAGCGCCAGCCCGACATCCGCAAGGCGCGGCTGCACGAACCACAGCCCCGCCGTGCACATCACCAGCAATCCTGTCAGCCCCGCCAGCATCAGGCGGCGATGCGCACCCTTGTCCGCCAGCATCCCGAGCGGAGCAGCCACCAGCGCAATGATGATCCCCGCCAGCGCCTGCGCCTCGGCCCAGTCGCTCGTGCCTTCTTGCGGCCCAGCCGCA
>DATDIC010000601.1:0-3627 GCA_036521275.1 Acetobacteraceae bacterium | reverse complement strand
AGCATCGTGCAGACCCGACGCTCCACCTCCGCGCGCGGCAGATGCCGCAGCTTCAGCCCGAACGCGACGTTCTCGCCGACTGTCATGTTCGGCCAGATGGCGTAGCTTTGAAAGATCATCGACATGCTGCGCCGTTCCGGCGGCACGCTGTGTTCGGGCGAGGACAGCACTCGCGCATTCATCTCGATCGTGCCGGCGGTCGGCCGGATGAAACCGGCGATCATCCGCAGCGTGGTCGTCTTGCCGCAGCCGGACGGGCCGAGCAGCGACACGAACTCGCCTTCCTCCAGCGCCAGCGTGACGTCCGCCACCGCCGCCGTGGCGCCGAAACTCCGGCCAATTCCGCTCAATGCCAGTTTCGTCATATCCGTCCTGAACTATTCATGCAGCTTTACGTACTCAAAGTCGCCGGGCTTGCCGTCGATGCCGACCCGGGGCGCCTCGATCCATGAGGCGAACGCGCCTGCCTCGTGCGCCGGTTGCATCAGGCTGGCAATGAACGCGCCGTCGTCGGATGAAGGCAGGAACGTGTCGCGGCGTTGCTGCCATTCCTCGTTGCTCAACAAATTTCCATCGGGATCGGCATGCAGGCCGGCGAATTCTCCGATATGGCGATGGAATGCCACGTGCGGCAAGCGGAATTGGAATTCAACACCTGCCTCACGGGCGACGCGGTTCCACCGCTCCACGCCGCCGGCGGCGTCCGCCACGAAATCGTCGCGCAGCCGCATGTTCAACGACGACAGCGCCGGCACCTGCTGCGGCACGATACTGCCATCGAGCAAGCGCAGCACCGGATAGGTATCGCCGCCGAGCTGGTGGTCGTCGTTCAGCTTGTCTTCGCGGAAGCGGCCCTTCAGCCCGGCGGTGAAGACATTCGCGGCATTGGTGCTGATCTCGTTGCCGAACAGGTCGAAGGTCAGCGACGCGTGCAGGTTGATCTTCTTCTGGATCGTCGGCAGGTCGATCACGCCAAGCGGGCGAATCCGCTCGATATCGCCGGGATCATCGATCCCCGCCGCGCGCATCGCCGCACAGGTGCGCTGCACGATGCGCGCCACGCCGGTTACGCCCACGAACATGTGGTGCGCTTCCTCGGTCAGCATGAACCGGCAGGTGCGCGACAGCGGGTCGAACCCCGATTGCGCCAGCGCTTCGAGCTGCATCTTGCCGTCGCGATCGGTGAAGGTGGTGAACATGAAGAAGCTCAGCCAGTCGGGCGTCGCTTCGTTGAACGCCCCCAGCATGCGCGGGCTGTCGCGATCGCCGGACCGGCGGTGGAGGAGTTCCTCGGCTTCTTCGCGTCCGTCACGTCCGAAATATTTGTGCAGCAGATACACCATCGCCCATAGATGGCGGCCTTCCTCCACATTCACCTGGAACAGGTTGCGCATGTCATAAAGCGATGGCGCGGTGGTGCCGAGATGGCGCTGCTGTTCCACCGATGCCGGCTCGGTATCGCCCTGGATCACCAGCAGCCGACGCAGCATGGCGCGGCACTCCCCCGGCACCTCCTGCCAGGCCGGTTCGCCCCGGTGAGCGCCGAACGGGATACGGCGATCCGGCACGGCGGGCGCCAGCAGGATGCCCCATTTATACTCGGGCATCTTCACATAGCCGAAGGTCGCCCAGCCCTGGGCATCCACGCCGATCGCGGTGCGCAGATAGACCGGACGGGACTGATATCCCTCCGGCCCCATCTGCTGCCACCAATCCAGATAGCCCGGGTGCCACGTCTCCAGCGCCTGGCGCACGCGCGCGTCGGAATCCAGCCCGATATTGTTGGGAATGGTCCCACTATAATCCACCGCGCCGTCCGGCATGGTCCGTCTCCTGCTCTGTTCACCTCTCCCGCTTCGCGGGAGAGAGCCTGCCCCGGACTTGATCCGGGGCCTGCCCCGGACTTGATCCGGGGTCGGTTCGTGCAGCGAACCGGGTGAGGGCGCTTTACGTCCGCTGCCGATCGAAGCTCGGGCGCACGCCGCTGCCATACTCTTTCAGCGACCCGTGATCCCCCACCGCGTTCGGCCGCTGGAAGATCCAGTTCTGCCACGCGGTCAGCCGCCCGAAAATCCGCGTCTCCATCGTCTCCGGTCCGGCAAACCGCAGATTGGCTTCCATCCCGGTCAGCGCGTCCGGCGAGAAGCTCGCCCGCTCCTCCAGCATGATGCGAACTTCGTCCGCCCAGTCGATATCCTCGATCGTCTGCGTCACGAGCCCCAGCCGCTCCGCCACCGCTGCATCCAGCGCGATCCCGGCCTGCTGCCGAGCCCGCGCCACGCTGTCCGGCTCGCCCAGGAACCGCGTCTGCAGCCGGGTCAGTCCGTTACCCATCGGGAAGGCACCGAAATTCAGCGCCGAGAGATGCAACGTCGCCTCTCCGGTACGCCCCGACCCAGCCAGCATCGCCGAACGATCGGCGGCGAACGCCAACTCTGCCAGCGTACCGGCAAAGCAGCTTCCGGCTTCGATCAGCGCGATCAGGCTGCGCGCCGTCATGTCCAGCCGCTTCAGCACGCGCTTCAGCAGCAGGCGGATCTCCCGCACCAGCCAGTCCGCCTGGTGCGCGTCCAGCAGCGCATCGACCTCCAGCACCGCGACGGGATCGCCCTGCGTGCGCAGCGCGATCAATCCAAGCTCAGGCTCGTTCAGCCGCAGATGCAGGATGGCGTCGTCCAGCTCCCGCGCCATGACCAGCGGCCAGAACGAGGCCCCTTGGGCGTGCAATCCGGCAAGATCAGCCGGGACTGCCCCCGGCTCCGTTACGGTCAGCGTCGCCAGCCGGCGCGGATGATCCAGTTTCACCTGAACGTATCGATAGCTCACGCCGTCGGCGTGGAACTCCCGCTCCAGCGGCGGCAGCTTCACGCCGCCAGCATCCGAGGGCCGGTCCGATCGCGCGGCCATCGCCAAGGCCCGCTCCCGCAGCCGCGCCTCCCATGCCGAGGGCGGCACCAGCTCATCCACCAGCCGCCAATCCAATGCCCGCCGCCCGCGCACCCCCTCCTCGGTGGTGCAGAACAGGTCCGCCAGATCGCGCCGCACCTTGCGCTTGTCGGTCAGCCGCGTCAGCCCGCCGGTTCCGGGCAGCACGCCCAGCAGCGGCACTTCCGGCAGCGAGACGGTGGAGCGGCGGTCGTCGATCAGCATGATCCAGCCGCAGGCTTCTGCCAGCTCATATCCGCCGCCGGCGGCGGACCCGCTGATGGCGGCGATGTAGCGCTGGCCGGATTGCTCCGAGGCATCCTCGATCGCCAGCCGCGTCTCGTTGGTGAACTTGCAGAAATTCACCTTGTGCGCGTGCGATGCCCTGCCCAGCATGCGGATATTCGCCCCGGCGCAGAACACGTTCTCCTTGCCGGAGCGCAGCAGCACCGCACGCACCTCCGGGTGCTCGAACCGCAGGCGCTGCACGGCGTCGGCAAGCTCGATGTCCACGCCGAGATCATACGAGTTCAGCTTGAGTTCGGTGCCTTCGAACAGGCTGGCCGCCGGATCGACGTCCATCGTCAGCGTCGCCACCGGCCCGTCATGGCTCAGCCGCCAGTGGCGGTAACGGTCCGGGTGGGTCTGGAAGTCGATTGGCTGCATGGTCGGGCTCGGGTGGGTCCGCCAGCATAGGCGTGG
>DATDIC010000600.1:0-3479 GCA_036521275.1 Acetobacteraceae bacterium | reverse complement strand
GCGCCGCCCCGTGCGCCGCCTGCATCACCCACGCCAGGCCAAGCCCGGCCATCGGCCCCGCCTCGTCGAACCCGATCGCCGCCGGCATCTCCTGCCGCATCCGATACACCGCCAGGTCGATCGCCAGCACCGGCGTCCGTCCCGCCAGCAGGTGCCGCAGCCACAGCACCATGTCATTGCCCGTCGAATACAACCCGCCCGAAGCCTGCGTCGCGTCCGTGTCCGTGCCCACCGCTCCCGCCGGCGCCCCCAACCCCGTCCCCAGCATCATCCGCGCACACTGCCCAGGATCCGGCGACAACGTCGTATCATTCATCCCCAGCGGCCCGGTGATCCGCTCATGCAGCAACGTTGCATACGAAACCCCCGCCGCCCCTTCCAGCGCGTCGCCCAGCAAATCGAACCCCACGTTCGAATAGGAAGCCACCGTCCCCGGCGCCCAGCCCAGCGCCTGCTTGCTCAGCCACGCCGCTCGATCGGCCCGCGTCGGCCAAGTGAACGGAGCCACCCCTTCCGCCGCATACCCCATCTCCCGCGGCAATCCCGCCGAATGCGTCGCCAGGTCCAGCAGCGTGATCTCCCGCCCGCTGAACGCCGGCACCGTCACCCCAGCCAGATACTTCGCCAAAGGATCAGTCAGCCGCACCCGCCCATCCACCACCAGGCTCGCCAGCAATTCCCCCGCAAATGCCTTGGAAATCGACCCCAGCCGGATCAGCGTCTGTCCATTCGGCTCCGGGTTCGCCAGTTCCGGATGATCGCCCTTGGGCCGCATCGCCCCGAACCCGACCACCAAACTCTCGTCATCGCGCACGACCCCCAGCACCATCCCCGGCGCGCCGGAATCGAGCCACATCGCCGTTCCCGCCAGCCCGACTGCCTCCTCCAGCAACGGACTCGCTGCCCGGGCCCCCGGCCCAGCCATCACCAGGCACAAGGCCAGCCCGACGCAACGCCACCACATCGCGCTCTCTCCCGGCGATTTATTTCCGCAACCCTAACGCTGGTTGTACAACCGATCCAGCCCCAAAACGCTCCGTTGTACAACTGGCGGCGCCCCAAAACGCCCCGTTGTACAACCAATCGCGCCCCAAACAGCCCCGTTGTACAACCGCGCTACGCCTGCTTCAGCTCGATCAGGCTCCGGCGGATCTTCCGCCCCCGCTCCACCTTGTCCTCGATATAGCTCGCATCCCCCCACCGCACCGCCCGAGCCATCGCCTGCGCGTCCTCCATGAAGCGCGCCAGCATCTCCAGCAGCGCCTCCCGGTTGTTCAGGAAGATGTCCCGCCACATCGTCGGGTCCGAAGCCGCGATCCGAGTGAAATCCCGGAACCCCGATGCCGCGAACCGCAGCACCTCCGACCGGCTCTCATCCGCCAGGTCGTCAGCCGTTCCGCAAATGGTGAACGCCAGCAGATGCGGCAAGTGCGAAACGATCGCCAGCACCTTGTCGTGGTGCCCCGGCTCCATCCGCTCCACCATGGACCCGCAGCGCCGCCACAACTCTGCAACCTTTTCAATCGCTTCCTCGTCGGTCCCCACAGGCGGTACCAACAGCGTCCACCGCCCCAGGAACAGCTCTGCGAACCCAGCATCCGGCCCCGAATACTCTGTCCCTGCCAACGGATGCGCCGGCACGAAATGCACCCCCTCCGGCACCAGAGGACCGATATCCCGGATCACCGATTGCTTCGTCGACCCCACGTCCGTCAGCACGCATCCGCGGCTCAGATGCGGCGCGATCACCCCCGCGAGTTCGGCAAACGCTCCCACCGGCGCGCACAGCATCACGCAATCCGCGCCTTCCACCGCCCGCGCCGGGTCCCGCTCCACCCGATCCGCCAGACCCAGCTCCATCACCCGATCCAGCGTCGCCACGGTCCGCGCATTCGCCACCACTTCGTCCGCCAAATCGCCCCGAGCCCGCGCCACCCGAGCCACGGAGCTGCCGATCAGCCCCACGCCGATCAGCGCCAGCCGACGGAACAGCGGCTCAGTCATGCGCCATGAAATCCCGCGCCGCCTCGACCACCGCCGAAACCTCCTCCGCAGTACCCACCGTGATCCGCAGGCAGTGCGGCAGCCCGTACGCGCCCACCTTCCGCGCAATCACCCCGCGCCGGCGCATGAACGCGTCCGCCGCGTTCGCCCGCTCCGCCGTCCCGAAATCGGCCAGCACGAAATTTCCCTCGCTCGGCCAGACCTTTACGCCCGCCGCCTCCAATCCCGCCTTAAGCTTCGGCCGATACTCCGTGTTATGCGCCCGGCCCTTCTCCACCCACCCCGGTTCCGCCAAGGCCGCGATCGCAGCCGCCTGCGAAGCCAAGGTCACCGCGAACGGCGCCCGCACCCGGTTCAGCACATCCACCACGGACCCCGGCGCATACGCCCAGCCAATCCGCATCCCGCCCAGCCCGAAAATCTTGCTGAACGTCCGCGTCATCACCGTATTGTCGCCGGCCTTCACCAGCTTCACGCCGGGGTCATAATCCGGCCGATCGACATACTCGGCATAGGCCGCATCCAGCACCAGCAGCACATCCTCCGGCAGCCCGGCCCGCAGCCGCGCCACCTCCTCGAATGGCAGCATGCTGCCCGTCGGATTGTTAGGATTCGCTAAAAACATCAACCGCGTCGCCGGCGATACCGCCGCCAGCATCGCATCCACATCCGCCGTCAGCTCCCGCTCCGGCGTCTTCACCACCCGGCTGCCCGCGAACGTCCCGGCAATCTCGTAGATCGCGAACCCATGCGCCGACATGACGATGTCGCGCCCAGGCCCGCCATACGCCAGGCAGAGCTGATAGATCAGGTCATCCGATCCCGCCCCGCAGACGATCTTCTCCGGCTCCAGCCCGAACCGCGTCCCGATCGCCCGCCGCAGTTCCAGCGCATCCCCGTCCGGGTACCGATAGATCTCGCCCGCCGCCTTCGCATACGCAGCCTGCGCCCCCGGGGGCACCCCGAACGCCCCCTCGTTGGACGACAGCTTGAACACCCGGTTGACCCCCGGTACTGACGATTCCCCGCCCACATACGGCGAAATCCCCAATATCTCCGGACGCGGCCTCGGCCCGGTCACGCCCCGTCCCCCACCGGCACCGCATAGGCCCCAATCACCACCGGAGTTCGCAACACCGCCCCCAATCTCGCCAGGCGCGGATCGTCGTCGGCGACGAATCCAGCCACCTCCACCAACGCATGCGCCACCCCCGCATCCCGGCGAAGAATCACCTCGCCGGGCTCCAAACCCGCCGCCGTCAGCGCCGAGCCCAACCGCGCCCGGCTCAGATCCGGGTCCAGTTCCAGCCCCAGCAGCGACCGGTCATTGCCGCTCGGGTCCGGCGCAACCGCCGCCACCGCGAACGCCCGCGCCATCGGCGCCCCCTCGGGGCGCCGGGTCCAGAATGGCAGCCGTCCCACCACGTGGATCCGCGGCTCGTCCTTCTGCAACAGCGCGGTCCACCACGCGTCCC
>DATDIC010000599.1:0-3951 GCA_036521275.1 Acetobacteraceae bacterium | reverse complement strand
ATCGAGGCCGGGACTTATGGGTTTTGTGAGGAAACCGGGGAGCCGATTGGGCTGAAGCGGCTGGAGGCGCGACCGATCGCAACCCTGTCGATTGAGGCGCAGGAGCGGCACGAGCGCATGGAACGGGTGCACCGGGACGATTAAGTGAGATTGGGGTGGCAGTCGGGGGTTGTACAACGAGGGGTGTTGGGGCGCGCGGCGTTGTACAACAGGCGCAATTGGGGCGCCGCGAATTGTACAACGAGGGGTTTTGGGGCGTCGCCGGATGTACAAGCGCCGGTGGGTGAGTCGCTGTAGCGAAGACCCGGGCCGAACTTGGGTATTGGCCAGAGGGGCGAACGGGCGGGAAGACGAACGGGCGGGACGAGGGCACGCTTTTATAGCGAGTTTCGCTCGGCTGGGTTGAGAAGCGTGGGTCAGGAGCGATCCCGCGTTAACAGTAGCGCGGTCGCAAGACTGGCGCAGGCGAGTCTCCCACAGCGCGGTCGTAGGTGTACGGGCGGTTGCTGGATTCCCGCTTTCGCGGGAATGACGGGAAGGTTCGCGGGAATGACGGGAAGCGCGCGGGTGGCGGGGATTCGCGGGGACGGGGGGTGTGCTTCAGGGTGGCTGCGCGAGGTGGGCGAGTGCGTCGCGCATAGGTTGGCTCGAAATTGTGATCAGGCCAACGAATGGCGTATCGAGCTCCAAAATCACGAAAATCGCTGAGGCGATCGACAAGGCGCCGAGCAGAATTACCGTTCCCGCCAAAGTGTTGCGTGGCGAGCTAAGGCCAAAGCTGGCGAATACGATCACCAGCCAGAATATCAGCACGAGATAGAACGGCATGGAAATGGAGGCGTGGGCTTCCTCGATCAATTTCCAGCGGTGCTGCAGCAAAGCCGAGAGTTGGTTGAGAGAATCGGCGACCAGTCGCTGATGCATGGAGTCGGATGCCGGCAGCATGCGAATCCGCAGCTCGATGTGCGCCAGCATGCCGCCGAGCCCGGAGCTTTCAAGCGTGGCGTCGGTCGGCAACCGGGGCGGGAATTTGGGATAGTCGATGCCGGTTGGCTGTGGTTCACCGACCCAGGTGGTGGCGATCGCGGCGGCGGTGTAGCTGCGCAGTTCCTGCCGGATCGGGTCGGCGCCGTTGCCATACTCGGTCAGCAGGCGGTCAAGCTGGATGATGTCGGTGGCGTAACCGCGCATATCGTTGGATATCGTGTCGAATGATGCCTTCACGGAGGTGGTCAGCAAACCGAGGACCAGCGCGGCGAAGGTCACCAGCATGGTGACCACGAGCTGGATCAGCTCGACGGTTTCGCGGCTGCGATATCGCTCGGCCAATAGCGGCTGCATCAGCAGACCGAAGAGACTCGCGCCGAGGAGCAAGAGCAGGAGCAGGCCGGTATCCAGCAGCTCGGTCATCTCACGTTTGCATTTCTGGTCAGGTTTGCATTTCTGGTGAGGGACGATTTGCCGGTTTCAATGTTTGGGGCGGCGGTCTTCGAGCTTGATGGACGCGAAGGGCTTCGTTGCGGTTGCGTCCGGCGGGTTCGATTTGGCGATTGTCATGCGCAGCTTGCTGCAGGCTATCACCGTCCGCAACGTTTTTTGCTTACTTAGCAGTGAGTTCCACGGCTGCAGCACCCGTCAGCGCGCGGCGTATTATGCGTTCGAGGGGAATGGCATATCGGGAGGGAGCGCCGCTGTATTGCCGGGCTCGGGGGGGCCTGATGCGGGGTTGCGCAACAAAGGGCTTGCATCGCGCGCCGGGGGGATAGCAGGTAGACGTGACAGAACCAAGACTCGACCCCATATGCCGCTCGTCGGGCGAAGCCGACCCGATGCCCGGCCCTGGAGATGCATGTGACCAGCTTAATGCCCGCTCCCCTGGCTTGCTGCCGGTGGGAGCTTGAACGCCGCCACCTGATCCCGCCGTCGAACGACGCGCTGCGCCAGATCATTGAGCACGACCGTCCGCTTGTCGAGGACCTTAACGCCTATTACGGCGATGCCACCGCGGATGGTGGCCTTGACAAGCCGGAGCGCGAGTTGCTGCTTGACCTTCTCGCCAGGCATTTCACGCGTCACTTGTGGCCCCGTACCGGCGGCATCGAAGCGACCCGCCGCTTCATGGTGGAACTGCAACGGGCGATGACCAAGGCGGGTTGGAAGGTGGATCTGTTCGCCGTCGCGTGACGGCGAACGGGCATCGCGATTCCGTGCCCGGGTGTTTTGACCGAACTGTCATCCTGCTGCATGGTCCGGCGTTCATGCGGAGGACATTCGGGGGCAAAGCATGCGCGCTGCACTGGACGCGGTATTGCGTCACTTCATCACCTGTGGGCAGCTAACAATCTACTGGCCGGACGGGCGTTCCACGACGTACTCGGGACCACCCGGCTCTGGCCCGTCGGCCGCGATTCGGCTGCGTGACCGGCGCACCGTTCGCGGCCTGGTGTTCAGCCCCGCCCTGTCGTTCGGCGAAGGTTACATGGATGGCACCCTGGTGCCGGAAGACGGCACGATCTTCGACGTGCTGGACGTTGCCGTCGCGAACCTGATGGCCAACGGCAACCGGCATCCGGTCGCCTGGCTGCATGCGAAGCTGGCGACGGCGAAACGCCGCATCGATCAGTACAATCCGGCCGGCCGGGCGCGCAAGAATGTCGCGCACCATTATGACCTGAATGGGCGATTGTACAGCCTGTTCCTGGATCGCGACCGGCAATATTCCTGTGCCTATTTCCGGCGTGGCGACGAGACGCTGGAAGAAGCGCAGACGGCGAAGAAGCGGCACCTGGCGGCGAAGCTTTGCCTGGATCGGCCCGGCCTTTCAGTGCTGGACATCGGCTCCGGCTGGGGTGGGTTGGCGCTGACGCTGGCGCGCGATTACGGGGCGCGCGTGCTGGGCGTGACACTGTCCACTGAGCAGCTTGCGGAATCGCGCGCGCGGGCGGAGGCGGAGGGGCTTGCCGACCGGGTGAAATTCGAGCTGCTGGATTATCGCGCCGTGGAGCAGCGGTTCGACCGGATCGTGTCGGTGGGCATGTTCGAGCATGTCGGCGTCGGCTATTATCGCGCGTTCTTCGATACGGTGGCGCGCTGCCTGCAGCCCGATGGTATCGCTCTGTTGCATGCGATCGGGCGCAATGACGTGCCGGGCAGCACCAATCCCTGGATTGCGAAATACATCTTTCCCGGCGGGTATTGCGCGGCGCTGTCCGAGGTGCTGCCGCCGATCGAGCGGTCCCGGCTGGTGGTGACCGACATGGAGATTCTGCGGCTGCACTATGCCGAGACGCTGCGGCACTGGCGGCGGCGATTTGCTGCCAACCGCGATGCGATTGCTTCGATCTACGACGAGCGGTTCTGCCGGATGTTCGAGTTCTATCTTGCGGGTGCGGAGCTTTCGTTCCGGCGGGAACGGATGATGGTGTTCCAGATCCAGCTTGCGCACCGGCAGGAAGCGGTGCCGCTGACGCGCGATTATATTGCGGCGGCGGAGGCGGGTGGGGTGAGCCGGGAGGCGGGCGTTTCGCCGGAGCTGCGGCGTTCGCCGTAGGGGTTCCGGTATTTTTGCGTACGTAAATGGCGACGCCCAGTGCACGGGGCGTCGTCGATCTCGTTCGGAGGACGCTGAGCAAGCATCGCGGGCTCCTGTTGGTGATCATTGCGAGGGTGACCGTCGAGGTCAAAATTGGCGGCACCGGTGGGAGGCTACGAGGTCGGGCGAGTCCCGGCCCGGACCTCCGGTTTTGCCGGCCGCCGGCATGGCGCTTGCTATTGCACGATGATGGGGCCTGCGGCGGGAGTTATTCCAGACTGTGCGGGTGAGGACTTTGGATCTGTCATGTCGCGAAAGCGTGCATCGAGACGAGGGCCACGACGTTTTGGGAGTTGGTCTGGATTCCCGCTTTCGCGGGAATGACGAAGGTGGGTGACCTTCACTGCGCGGATGAAGAC
>DATDIC010000598.1:0-7282 GCA_036521275.1 Acetobacteraceae bacterium | reverse complement strand
GGAGGGCAGGCGTGATAATGCCAGATCGCATTGAAGTGTGACCGCGAAGTGAGCGGTACGGACCTGATCATGCGTCAGGGATAGCTGAACCGATGGCGGTGTGAATTGCGGTGCAATGACGAACCAGGTTGGCGTGTGAGGCAACAAACTGCCTGAGTGGCGTTTCGATCGGATAGAAGTAAATGTTGGCGATGAAGCCGTATATGGCGGCGTCGATGCTGGTCGGGGCCGCACCGTACATGTAAGCGTCGGCGGGAACGAGGTTTGCAAGCACCTGCAGGTCCGCGAGCCCGCGCGCGTAAGCGGGGAGCGGAGCGAACCGGCCGATGCCCTGGTAATAGTAGCGCTTGGAATTGAATTCCTGGGCCTTACGCAGGTCCTGTTCTGTGAGGCCTGGATGTTGCTGCCGCATCGCATTGCGGAAGGATGGCCAGAACTGCTCGTCCTTCCAGCGTGAATAGGACATGACCCAGTAGAGGTCGTCGAGCATGCGTATCACCATGTGGCTGGTGTCGCGCTGCGCGGCGGTGAGCCCGTTGTCTATGGCGAGGTCGTATTTGCGAATGAGATGGGCGACGATCGCGTCGCTGTCGCCGATCACCTCCGTGTCGTCGGTGATGTAAGGAAGTTGTCCGCGGGGCGCGGCCGAGGCGTCCACTATGTGCATGTGGGTGAACGGCACGCCGGTGAGTTTGAGGAACGCGAATACTTTGAGGCCGTAGCCGTTATTGTCGGCCACGCCGAACAGCTCCGGGTAGGAGTAGAGGGTGATCGCCATGGGGTGCTCCTTGGACGTATGGTAGCAAGCGGCGGCAGGCGGCACGAACAAGAAAGCCTTACCACGGAGGCACGGAGACACGGAGGGTCAGGCAAAACGCTGGTTGGGTCGCGCGGGCTGCCCGGGAAGATAGCCGGTACTTATGGTCGATCGATCTGCAACTGGATGGCATCTTTTTCTTGTTTTGACGATACAATCATGGCATTTAGCGAATAGCCAGTTATCGGCTGCTGCGTGCGGCGTCGCGATCGGTTCGGCCGATAAAAAAAGGGAAATAGGTCATGCGATACTACGGCCTGCGCGCTGCCGTCCGGCTTTCGGCGATCGCCATGCTGCTGATCGGGATAGCGACCCTGCGCCCGGCCATTGCCGCCGGGATGATTGACCCCGGCCTGCCCAACTTGGTCGCCACGCTGCTGCCGCGGGTGGTCAACATTACGACCACACGCTACAAGGCGATCGATATCCCACCCGGCCAGTCCGTCGTGGCGCAAGCGGCGACACCGGATCAAAGCATCTGGTACGGCAGCGGCTTCATATGCACGTCCGATGGGTACGTGGTGACCAACAAGCATGTCGTCCACAATGGGGTGAGCTTCAAGGTTACCATGAGTGACGGCAGCCAGTATCCGGCGAGCCTGATCGGCGAGGCGGCCTGCTGCGACGTCGCTGTGATCAAGATAACGTCCGCGCGGCCGTTCCCCGCGGTCACGCTTGGGGACAGTGACAAGCTGCGCCAGGGCGACTTCGTGATTGCGATCGGCAATCCGCTCAATTTCAGCAGCACTGTAACCACCGGGGTGATCAGCGCGCTCAATCGCGACATGCATTTCACCGAGTTCGACGACTATCTCCAGACGGATGCGACCATTAACGAGGGCAACTCCGGCGGCCCGATGTTCAATGCCGAAGGCGAGGTGGTGGGGATCAACTCCGCGCTGGAGACGACCACAACGAGCACCGGCAGTATTGGCATCGGATTCGCGATTCCGATCAATGATGCGAAGTTCCTTATTGCGCATCTGCATGATTATGAGGCGGGCACGATGAGGCCGTCCTATCTGGGGGCCCGGGTGCAGACGCTGACGCCTGATCTGGCCAGTACCTATGGGCTTCCTGGCCCGTGGGGTGCCATCATCGTGCAGGTGATCGATGGGGGGCCGGCGGCTCAGGCCGGGCTTCGTCCCGGCGATATCATCACGTCCTTCCTGCGGCCGGGAAACCTTCTGGCCACAATGGGGAATGAGTACGTGAAGGACAGCCGCGCGCTGATGCGCAATGTCGTCGAGACGATGCCCGGAACCACGGTGGCGCTGGGTATCTGGCGTGGCGGCACGCAGCAGACCGAACACGTGACTCTGGCCGCCCTGCCGCCGGGCCACTCGTACCCGACTTTCCTCGGTCAGCCGGGTGTGGCGAAGCCGGAACTTCGGCCGGAGGCGCTGGTGAATTTTGGTCTGCAGTTGGAAGCGATCACGCCGGAGCTGCGCACGAAGTATCATCTGAACGACAACCAGCAGGGCGCGGTGGTTACGGGTGTTGCGATCGGCAGCGCGGCCGCGAACGCCGGCATCAATGCCGGGGCGGTGATCGTGCAGGTACGCGATTCGCCGGTTACGTCGCCGGAGGACGTGGTGAAGTATGCTGATGCGGAACGCGTGCAGAAACGCGAGTTTGTGCCGATGCTGTTGTCGGAGTCGACGGGCCTGCGGTGGATGCCGCTGCCGCTCGACTGAGCGGGCTGCGGAGAAGGGACGCGGCGGCTTGTGGTGGGGCTTTACGGATTTTTTTTCAGGAGCCGATTGGCCACGAGGTAGCTTACGCCGCGCGACCAGGATTCGTCGGTGTTGCCGCGGATATCGACGCTGCCAGCCGAAACCATGTCTCCTGTCGCCGTGGAGCGGATCACTGCATTGATGTTGAGGATCAGGTTAGAGACTTTCTGCACCCAGGCAATTACGGCCACCTGGGCACCGAGCTGCTTCGCCAGTGACACTGCGCAGGCTTGGCAGCTCACAAGATCGCTCTCGTTTGCCTTTGCCTCAATCGACGTGATGTCGATGATCGTATATTTGCCGGACTTCGCGAGCAGCTCGCGGAGTTCGGCATCAATCTTGTGCAACCGCGCCAGCTCCGCGGGCTGCGGCGGTTCGAGACTGGTATCGTCGAACGCGAACGGAAATACCGCAGCCTGCAGCGGCGCACACGGTGCCGCCTGGGTGTAGCCCAGGGCCAGGACTAAGGCGAACGTCGCGGGTCGCCAGAGCTTCATGCGGTCAGTCCTCGGCCGATTTCGGTGAAAGCCACCGTGCTGACGACGATGGGGCGAAACGGGCAGATGTCTGCGACGATGTCAGGCGTGCACGAGGGGACAGCCGGTCGTGGCCGGGGGCGGGAAGGCGTCGGCGCCATCCATGGTGGCGACTGGCTTGTAATAGTCCCATTTGTGTTTGGCCTCGGCGGGCGGCTTGACTTCCCACACGTACATCGTGTGGCGGACGCAGCCGTTCGGATCGATGTGGATGTTGGTGTTGTAGAAGTCGTTGACCGGCATTTCGTGCATCTTCGCGGCCACCGCGTCGGCATCCAGGGTTCCGGCTGCTTTCACTCCCTTCAGGTAATGCAACACGCCGGCGTAGCAGCCGGCCCGCTGCATGGTTGGTGGCTCGTTGACCGATTGGTTGAAGCGTTTGGTCCAGTCGCGGGTCTTCTGGTTCAGGTCCCAGTAGAAGGAATTGGTCAGCACGAGTCCCTGGCAGATGTCCTGGCCGAGCGCTTTGACGTCGGCGATGGCCATCAGCAGGGTTGCCAGGCGTTGACCACCCTTGACGATGCCGAACTCGGCGGATTGCTTGATGCAGTTCTGCAAATCGGTGCCGGCATTGGCGAGGCCGATCACCTTGGCGCCGGATGCTTTCGCCTGCACCAGATATGACGAGAAATCGGCGGTGCCGAGCGGGACGCGCACGCTGCCCAGGACCTTGCCGCCGGCGGCTTTCACGAAGCTGGTGGTGTTCTGTTCCAGCGAATAGCCGAAGGCGTAATCAACGGTGATGAAGAACCAGGTGTCGCCGCCGGCCTTGGTCAGCTCGCCGCCAGTGCCCTTGGCCAGCGCATAGGTGTCGTACACGAACTGAAAGCTGTAGGGCGAGCACTGCTTGCCGATGAACTCCAGCGCTGCCGGATCGGCGGCGGTGAAGATGCGCTTTTTCTCGCGGCTGATCTGCTGGATGGCGAGGCCGGAGGAGCTGGCGGCGCCGTCGACCAAGGCGTCGACGCCGTTGTCGTCGATCCATTCGCGCGCCTGGGCGGCGGCGACGTCCGGCTTGTTCTGGATGTCGGCTTGCAGGATCTCGATTGACCGGCTGAGTACGGAGCCGCCGAAATCCTCGACGGCCAGCTTCGCGGTGACCATGTCGCCGGGACCGCCGTCGTCGCGATAGGGGCCGGTCAGGTCGCTGAGCAGGCCGATGCGCACTGGCTTGGAGGAGCTTTGCGCGCGCAGGAGGGCGGGGCGGGCGAGCGGGGCGGCGGCGAGTGTGCGGAGCGCGGCGCGGCGGGTGATTCGGGTCATGGTGGTGCCTCCCTGGTGGCGTGTTTTTATGGAGGCAGCCTACCGAGAGGAGGGCGCGGCTGAAAGCGATCGCAGGGAAGTTTCAACATGGAGGCGGGGAGGCGGGGAGATTTGTGCGGGGTCTCTGATATGTACGCCGGCTGATGTTGTGGCGATCGGTCGAAAGGCTGGGCATCCCTGAGCATGCCTGCGCGGGCGGGGCCATCCAGGCGGAGGTCGCGGTTGCATGGGTAGGCGTTGGATTCCCGCTTTTCGCGGGAATGACGGGGAAAGGGAATGACGGGGAAAGGGGATGATGGGGACGGGGATGATGGGGATGGGGCTGTTTTCGGGGCGGGGGAATTAGCGCATGGCACGCAGTTCCTCGGGGTCGAGTGAGCCCTTGCGGCGGTGCAGTTGCAACGCGAGTGCCAGCAGCAGAGCAGTGACCGCGGCGCCGATGACGATGTCGGTGAGAACCAATGCCTGCACGACGGGATCGACGGCGGGCGTGCCGGGCGGATGGTCGTAGAAGATGGGTGCGGCCGCGCCCCAGCGGAAGCCGGCGGCGAGCAGCAGAACGTAAGTGGCGGACTGCACGACCGAAAGGCAGCCGATCAGATGCACGTAGTTGCGGCTGGTGATGATGCCGTACAGCCCGATGACGAACAGCCAGACGCAGACCGCCCAGGGGAGGACGGTCACTGGTTCGGGTCCTCGGCGCGCGTTTCTTCCAGGAACTCCACGAACAGGATGCCGAAGCCGCCGGCTACCGCGCAGGCGACGCCGGCGTTGAGGATCAGCATCAGGCCGCCGGAGAGCAGCGATTTTAGCTGGCCGGGCGGGAGGGTATTCTGGAGATATTCCGCGCCCGTCAACATGGGCGCGAGGCCGGCGAGGGCGTACGCCGCGCTGCCGCCGCCTTCGATCGCGTCCAGCGCTTCGGTACGCATGAAACGACGCCAGCCGCTGTAGCCCTCACCGAGATAGAGCAGCAGCAGGGCGGAGGCGATGATGACGCCGCCCTGGAAACCGCCGCCGGGCGTGACGGTGGCGTGGAGTGCCACGTAGAGGCCGAACAGGATGGTGAGCGGGGCGAACCAGCGGGCGGTGAGCACGAGTGCTTCGCTGTGCGGGGGGATGCGGCGGCCGGGGACCGTGGCGGGGAGTGCGGTGAGGGACTCGCCGCGATGGCCACGCAGCAGCACGGCGGTGCCGGTGACGGCGACCATCAGCATCATCTCCTCGCCGAGGGTGTCGAAGCCGCGGTAATCGAAGTTCACGGCGCTGACCATGTTGGTGACGTGGCGCTGCACCGGGGCGAGGCGGTTGATGATGTCGCCATAGGGCAGCGGGTGGCTGCCGAAGACGGGCATGGCGCCGATGACGCGCGGGAGCGCCGGGGCGATGCAGGCGAGGGCGAGGGCGAACAGGGCAAGGCGCAGGCGGGGCGGCATCAGTCGCGCGTCCGCCCGCCGCGGATGCTGGCCAGGACGACAAGATAGAGCAGCGGCAGGGCGGCGGTGCCGACGACGAGTTCTGAGAAGGCGACGTCAGGGGCCTGCAGGGCAAAGAACAGCAGGGCCAGGACGAGGCCGTTGGCTGAGAGCGCCAGCACCTGGCGGCGGGGGTCGCGCGACAGGACGACTCCGGCGCCGGCGGCAGCGGTGAGCAGGAACAGCATGTAGAGCAGCAGGCTCATTCGGGTTCGTGCTGGCTGCGATGGTGCAGGGCGCGGCCGGTGGCGTGGCTGAGCGCGGCGCCGTTGAACAGCAGGCAGGCGAGCAGGAAGGCGAGCTTGGCGATGGTGGCGGAGCCGCCTCCGAATGTCGCCTGGGAAAGCCAGGCGGCGAGCAGCAGCGGCAGGCCGGCTGCGGCACCGACGAAGCCGGCGCAGTGCAGCCGGTCGAACGCGGTGCGCAGGCGGGCGAAGCCGAGGCAGGCGAGCCAGACCACGGCAACTGTGACGGCGAGCAGGAGGTCGGCCAGGACCGTCATAGCCAGCGTTCCAGGAACACGGCCAGGACGAGGGTCCCGGGGAGGGACAGGAGCGCGAGGGTGACGGCGAGGTCCAGGAAGGAGGGCTGGGCAAAGGCGAAGCTGAGGCAGACCAGGAGGAGCGCGGTGATGGTGGAGGCGAGCTCGACGGCGACAAGCCGGCTGTCGATGGAGCCGCGCAGGGCGCGGGCGAGGGGGATGGCGAGGGCGGGCAGCATGGCCAGAGAGGCGATGAGCCAGGGGTTCAGACCGGCCATTTGCGGTCCGGGGCAGGCGGGCGCGGAACGAGGTGGTGCATGAGAAGCCCGGCCGGCGGTTCGAGGACTTCGATGACATAGCTGTTGGGAGCGACGGAGGCAGCCAGCACGGCGATGGCGCGGTGGCCGGCGGCGGGTTCGGTGAGGCCACCGGGCTCGAAGGGCTGGCGGGCTTCTCCGGCGCGGGGTGGGTGACCGGCGATGGTGTGAATGAGGCCCCAGCCGACAAGGGCGATGTCGCGGGCGAGGGTGAAGGCGATGCGCCGGGCGAGACGGGGCCAGGGGGCGGAGAAGCGGAAATGGCGGTGGGCGTGGCGGCGGATGTTCAGGTGGTACGCGGCGGCGGCCAAGGCGGTGAGGGCGGCAGCGGTGAGCTCGGGGGCCGTGATCTGGCCGGCAAAGAGGAGGTAGAGGAGGAAGAGGAGGAAGAGTGAAACCAGCGGTTGCATGGGGTGCCCTCACCCGGTTCGCTGCGCGAACCGACCTCTCCCGCGGTGCGGGAGAGGTGATTTCTTCTATGGGTTGTGGCGGTCGATTGCGGCTTGCACGGCGGCCTGGGATTCGGTGCGGAAGCGGTCGGCGTTGTTGGCGGCGAAGTCGTAGCTGGCGTGGCGGAGGGTGCGGCTGGCCTGGAAATGCGGGTGGACATAGCGGGCCATGGGTTCGTAGTGGCGCTTGGTGACGTCCCAGTCGGCC
>DATDIC010000597.1:0-2723 GCA_036521275.1 Acetobacteraceae bacterium | reverse complement strand
CCGCCATCGTACTGCCGAACCGGCGCGACAAGGTCGCCTTCCTTCCGCCGCCCGCGGATGGCGGCCTGGCCGCCGCAGCGGCCTTCGAAACGCTTCAACGCGATCCATCAGCGCTCGGCACTGCCGCTGCCCGCTCGCTCGCCGTGTCGGAACGCTGGCGGCAAGGTGGCGCGGATGCCCAGAGCCTGCTGACCGCGACGGACCTGACAGTAGCGGCGCTGCCCCCGCTGCCGGCCTCCACCAGCTTTGCGACACTCGACAAGAATGGCAACGCGGTCGTGTGTTCGCTCAGCATGGACAATCTGTTCGGCACCGGCCGGATATTGCCTGGACTCGGTATCCTGCTTGCCGCATCCCCTGCCGCGGTAGCCCCGCCACTCTATTCGGCGGCGATCGCCTGGAACGACAATGTCCACGCCTTCCGCGCGGCGGTTGGTGGCTCGGGCCAGCAAGGAGCACCCATGGCAGTAGCCGTCGGGATGCTGAATGCCCTGCGCACCACTCGGCCAATGGCCGCGGAGGTGCCTGATCCAGGGCGCGCCAACGTCATCTCGTGCTTTAACTATCTGCCGGGCGAGAATGGCTCCTGCGCCTGGGCCGCCGATCCGCGCGAATCCGGTCTCGCGGCGGGTGGTAGTTGAATTTTAGGGGGAGAACGCATGGACGCGTCCAGGGCAAGGTGGTTCGGCGTCACGGTCGTCGTGGCGGCTGCGGGTGCCACGACGGCATGGGCGCAGGTGCCGGGCGCAGCGACGAATGTCGGACCCGGCCGAATCATCTGCCGCAACGCAACGTCCTGCGAACTCGATATCGGCACACCGGCGAGCCTGAAGTATCGGATCGATCCTGCGGCGTTGGCGACCGCTGACAAAGACCGGCTGATCAAGCGGTGCACCGTCAAAACTACGCCGTGCGTCGCGACGGTCACCGGCACCGAGACCAGGACGGGCGTGAAGGCAGACAGCATCAAGTTCTACAACTGACATGTTGAAGATCGGGCGCGGTGCCAGCGCGCCGCCGTTCATCGTGATGGACGTGATCGCCGCGGCCAACGTGCGGCAGGCCGCGCTGCCGCCGGGTGCGCCGCACGTCATCCGCATGGAGGTCGGACAGCCCGGCACCGGGGCACCGGCGGGAGCCATAGCGGCCGCCACGTCGGCGCTGCGTTCGGGCGATGCATTGGGCTATACAGAAGCACTCGGCCGCCGCTCGCTCCGCGAGCGCATCGTGGCACATTACCGCGACTGGTATGGCCTGGATGTGCCACCGGAGCGGATTGCCGTCACGGTCGGTGCCTCGGGCGGCTTTCCGCTGGCTTTCCTGGCGGCGTTCGATCCGGGTGATCGCGTGGTGCTGACCTCGCCGTATTACCCGCCCTATGTGAACATCCTGACCGCGTTGGGCATGCAACCGGTCGTTCTGGAGGCCGGACCCGAGACGCGGTTCCAGCCGAGTGTCGCCATGCTGGAAAGGCTCGATCCGCCGCCCGACGGGCTGATCGTCGCCAGCCCGAGCAATCCTGCTGGTACCATGCTGCACCCCGACGAACTGAGAGCGATCGCCGCGTGGTGCGACTACACCGGTGTGCGACTAATCAGCGACGAGATCTATCATGGGTTGAACTACGAAAGCCCGATCGCATCGGCTGCGTCGGTCAGCCACACGGCAGTGGTGGTCAACAGCTTCTCCAAGTATTTTTCGATGACCGGCTGGCGGATCGGCTGGCTGGTGTTGCCAGACGACCTGGTACGCCCGGTCGAGCGCCTGGCGCAGAACCTGTTCATCAGCGCGCCGCATATTTCGCAGATCGCCGCGGAGGCGGCTTTCGACTGTCGTGACGAACTTGCCGCGAACGTCGCGCGTTACCGCCGTTCGCGCGATCATCTGCTGCGGGCTTTGCCCGAGGCTGGATTCACCCGCCTGTCGCCGGCCGAAGGAGCATTCTACCTGTTCGCTGATATCACCGAGCGGTCGAATGACAGCGCGGCCTTCTGCGCCCGGGTGTTGGCAGAAGTGGGGATTGCCGTGACGCCTGGCGTCGATTTCGACCAGGCACGTGGCAACCGCTTTCTACGCTTCTCCTATTGCGGGCCGGAGGCCGATATGAGCGAGGCCGCAGCGCGTCTGAAGGCGTGGCGATAGTGCAGCGCGCCGCAAACGATTGTGGAGCCCCGCAAATGCCGCGCCATCGACATTTTGTGACGCTTCGCTTGTGCGATGCCTGACATGCAATTGCCGGTAGTTACGTATCATTCGGTCACGACCATAAAGTTGCATATCCAACGGACCAGCCCATCAAATCTGGGCAGGGGTGGGGTTACGGCGGCAACAAGCTATTGAATGGATGGGGTGTTCCGTATTAAACATCTGCATGCGGGTTTCGAGCAGCGCGAACCGTACAATTCTTTGTCTGGAAGCCTAACTGCATGACTTTTCGCGGTGGTATCGGTCCTGCTGCGATGGCAGTTGGCCAGAGGGAGCGGAGCCTTTCGCCCTATCCCGCTGCGGACGTTATCGGCCTAAAGCACATTAACTCGCGGCGAGCGGCTTTTGCTTTTGGGTTCGTGGCAGTCATTCTGGTCTTTGCGCTGCCAGGCAGCCTGCTCAACGCAATTGGCCTGTATTCCTACCAGTCCGGTGGCAACCCACTCAGCAAATTCCATCCCGCCACTTACGCTGCGGTGCTTGGTTCGTTGTTCGCCCTTTATGGCAGGAGGCAGGGC
>DATDIC010000596.1:0-3419 GCA_036521275.1 Acetobacteraceae bacterium | reverse complement strand
CGAGCAGGGATTTTTCCATTTCCTGACCCTGGCCGCCCCTTACGTCGTGTCCCCGGATAACAAGTATTTCTATTTCCACCCGGACACGATGAAGCCGCTGATCAACTCACCCGGCCATCTGCGCGCGCTGCAGGATTACATTAAGTTCCTGCCGAACGGGCCGCGCGAGGAGATCAGTTGGACCCTTGGCCAGGGCTGGCAATTGTTCCTGACCGGCAAGGCAGCCATGGAGGCGACTTGGGGGGATCTGCCGACGCTCGCGCAGGATCCGAAGAACTCGGTGGTGCAGGGAAAGATCGGCGCAGCGCCGATCCCTGGTGTGCCGGAGGCCTACAATCCGATCAACGGAAGCTGGACCAAGTACCAGTTGAACCAGGTCGGCAACGTCAATGGCGGAAGCTGGCACTGCGTGATTTCCAAATACGCGCAGAACAAGGAGGCAGTGTACGACTTTCTCGCTTTCATGGCGAACCGCAAGAACGCGTTCTACAACGTGACGCATGGCTTTACCGGCGTGCAGCCAGGCATGCGCGACGAATACCTGCCGCCGGCCGGCACGGCGACGCTGGCGGAATGGAAGGCGCAAGGCTGGAACGAGGACGACGCCAAGGCCTTCATGGACGCGTATTACGCCAATCTCGCGCTGCCGGTGCAGGAACCATATCTTCGCATTCCCGGCGCGGCGGACTACTGGCACCAGTTGGACACGCGGCTTTCGGCGCTGCTGGCCGGACAGACCACGCCGCAGAAGGCGCTGGATGACACAGCCGCAGCCTGGGAGGAGATTACCCAGCGGTACGGACGCGAGCAGCAGAAGAAGCTGTACCTCGCCTCATTCGGCGCGTGACGCAAGCCGTCGTATTCCGACCAGACCGCACGGCCAGCGTGGCCGTGCGGCGCCCGCGCAAGACGAACCGGCGGCTCGGCGATGAGCTGCTGTTCAAGTACCTCATGCTGGGCCCGGCGATACTCTGGGTGATCGGGCTTACATTCTTTCCGCTGATCAGCGTGCTGCGATACAGCTTCGCCAATTACGTGCTGGGGCGCGGGATCACCGGTTACGTCGGGATTGATAACTATGCCCGGGTGCTGGCGTCGGACCAGTTCTGGCACAGCATCCTGGTCACGGTCATCTACGTCGCCATTACCGTGCCGATAGAGGTGGTGATCGGGTTCCTGCTCGCCTGGGTGGTCAACCTCGGGGCGCCGGGAACCCGCGTGTTCCGTGCCCTGATCACCGCGCCGCTGTTCACCATGGAAGTGGCGATCGGCTACCTGGGGATCACGCTGTTCAGCTCGCAGGGCGGCCTGGTCTCGTTCCTGCTGGACCAGGTGGGGATTTCCATTCCGTGGCTATCGACCGCGAGCGGTGGGCTGGCGGCGGCGATGATCCTGGAGGTGTGGCGCTGGACGCCATTCGTGTTCCTGCTCGCGCTCGCCGCGCTCTCGTCCGTGCCCGAGGAGATCTACGACGCGGCGGTGCTGGATTGCGAGCATCACTGGCAGGCGATGTGGCACATCGCGCTGCCGCTGGCCTGGCCGGTCATGAGTCTCGCGATCCTGTTGCGGCTGATCGAAGGTTTCAAGGCGTTCGGCCTGCCGTTCGCGATCACCAGCGGCGGCCCCGGCACCAGCACGCAGCTATTCAGCATCTATGACTATCTCACCACCATCCAGTTCTTCGATTTCGGTTCGGGTTCGGCCATGGGCATCATCGTGCTGGCGATGATCTCCGTTCTCATCACCATCTTCTTCCGCCAGATGCGGCGGCGCATCACGTAGGGGGTCTGGGGCGTCGTGCACAACGTGCTGTGGATGCGTGCCCGCCTGCGGTCCCGGGTGCTGATCTACGTCATCCTGATCGGTGCAGCGGTTTGGGTGCTGGTGCCGTTCCTGTGGGCCATCGTGAATTCGATCAAGGGCCTGGAGCAGACCTTCCAGTCCGGCGCGATCATTCCGTTCCTGCAGTTCAAGCCCACGCTCGATTCGTGGCGGCAGGTGATGAACGACAGCGGCGTGCTGCATGCGCTGCTGTCCAGCATCGTGGTCAGCGGCGGCGCCACCCTGCTTGTGCTGCTGATCGGGATTCCGGCGGCCTACAGCCTGGCGCGCTTCGAGTTTCCGATCCCGTCGCGCGACATCACGCTGTGGTTCCTGTCCCAGCGCGTGCTGCCGCCCGCCATCGTGCTGATACCGTTCTACCTGATGATGGTGTTCTTCGGCCTGATCGATACCTGGACCGGGCTGATCATTTCCTACTCCACGTTCAGCCTTGCCTTCGGCGTGGTGATCATGCGCGACATCTTCCGCGACGTGAGCAAGGAGATCGAAGAGGCGGCCAAGGTGGAAGGCGCCACCGCCTGGCAGATATTCGTGCGGATCGCGCTGCCGTTGTCGGTGGACGGCATCATCGTGACGGCGATCAACGTGTTCGCGTTCGGCTGGAACGAGGCGCTGTTCGCCTCGGCGTTCACGTCGCGCAACGCGCAGACCCTGGCTTCGTTCATCCTGGCTTCGCGCGGCACGCGGGATATCGATTTCAATCTGGCGGCGGTGAACACGCTGATCGCGATCGGCCCGCCGGTGATCCTGTCGTTTTTCTTCCAGCGCTACCTGGCGCGTGGCCTGTCGTTCGGGGCAGTGAAGGGGTGAATGGCTCGGGTGCGGATATCGGCCGGGTTCGGATGTCTGCTTTGGGTCGAATATGGCCGTTCCGGCATCATTCAGAGACAGGCTCCAAGGGTCCCGGCGGCCCCATTACCTGCGCCTCGTCATAGACGAGGGTCCAGAAGTCGGGAGGCAGCTTCTCTTTGTGGCTGGCCAGATCATGTGCGACCAGTCGGCGCGCACGGACGAGTTCACGTCCGATGATATCGGGCAGTTCGCGCCGAAGGCTTGGACTGGTTTCAAGCACGGCTTCAATGTCGGTCCGCGCGCGGACGATACTGCGGGTCCAACCTTGCCGCGGCATTTCCGCCGATGATGCGTGCAGCTTCAGCAGATGCTCCAGAACCGTCCGGACGTAACTTGCCAATGCGCGGCGTTCCGACGCCCCCAACCCCTCGATCTCCTCGGCCACGTATTCCCAATCGATCGGCGCATTGGAGTATTCCCGCGCGGCGGTTCGCAACGCCTCGGTCTGTTGCCGCGACCAGTGAACCAGATCCAGGTCATGAAGGCTGTCGGTCATCGCTTCTCCATATGGTGTCGTGGCGGGGCGATCGCCAGCCGGTCGGCACTATGCCGCGCGCATCGGTGTAAGCTCCTTCCGCAGCACCGCCGCCATCGTATCCAGCGCAATGTCGGCAGCGCGGATGATGCGGCCCATGCTGAGGAACCCGTGCATCTGGTCGGAGAAATGCAGATGCGACACGCGCACGCCTTCCCGGTCCAGCCGCCGTGCATAGTCGATGCCCTCA
>DATDIC010000595.1:0-7536 GCA_036521275.1 Acetobacteraceae bacterium | reverse complement strand
GGAGCGGGTTCTGGACCCGGATGCAGCCGTGGCTGATGCGGCGGTTGTCGCGGTTGAAGATGTAGCGATCCGGCGTGTCGTGCAGGTAGACGTCGAACCGGTTCGGCATGTCGAACATGATCAACCCCAGCCCGGCATCGGGTCCCGGCAGTTGCTCGACCTCGCCGCCGGTCAGCAGCACCATCCGGTTCCGAGTCAGATAATCCGCGTCGCGACCGAGCTTCGGCAGGATCTCCGCCTTGGCGATATCGGCCGGGACGACCCAGGGCGGGTTGAAGAAACTTGCGTCGATCGTGGCGCGAAACTCGGGGGTCTGGTTGCGCTCGACATCCTGACCGACGACGACCCGCGTCGAGAAAACCAGCCTGTTGGCACGATACAGCGCCAGCCGTTCGGCGGCGACGTTGACCCAGGCGCGATCCCCCGGCAGCGGTCGCGGCAGCCAGCGCTGGCGTTCGAGGTTCACCACGATGGTGCGCAGGTGGTTTGTCGCGGCTTTGTCGCCCGCTGGCGCCCCCGAGCGATACGTTTGCAGCGCCTGGCGCAGAGCCCGGTAGGTCGGCGTCGTCGGCGCCAGCGCCTCGATCACAGCCCCCGGATCGGCGCTGGCGGCAGCTTCATCGAGCACGGCAGCCACGTCGATCGGCTCGGGCGTCAGAACCTGGTCGTCTTGCCGGCGCTCTAGCGGCACGGCGCCGCGCGCCAGCGCGTCGGCATAGGACAGAAAGGCGTCTGACAGCAGCAAGTCACGGTGGAGCGGCGGCAACATCTCCCTGCGCCGCAACAGGGTGGCGTGGAATAGCTCGGGATCGAGCCCCTGGTCGCCGGCCCGCAACACGGCATCCACCAGCGAATTCGCCTGCGCCTGCTGAGTCGTCCAGACCGGCTCGAAGCCATGGCGCACGTAGAACTTCTGCAGCAACGCCACGTCCAGCTCTTCGCCGGCGACAAACAACGGCGGCCCGCCGTCGATCCGGTTGCGGAGTGCGGTATCGGTGCGCGGCGCAGGCTCGGAGACGATGTCAGGCTTCGGATCCGCGCCGCACGCCGCCAGCGCGCAGGTTGCAGCGAGCGCCATCGCGCCGCTTGCAAGCGTCGTCCGTCGGGACATTTCCGTCCGCGCGAAAGTCGATGCGGTCCCGCGATCGAAGCTGGTCTTGCGCCACGGCGCACGTATTCGTGTCACGTCCTGACCTTTGCCCGCCCTGGCGGTTTGACTCTTCGATAAGAATTGCCGTTAGACTTGGCCCTGTCTACCAGCAACTCAATGTAAGGAGGGACGAATGGCCGCCGCTTCCGAAACAATGGCTCGTCACCGGCTGCTCCGTGGTGCGGCGTTGGCTGTCGTCGTCATTCCCATGGCGCTTCTTGCGGCGTGCGCTCAGCAGCCGCCGCCACCGCCGCCCGCACCGGTCGAAGCGGCCCCGCCGCCGCCGCCGCCGGCCCCACCTCCGGCTCCGGTTCCGCCCGCGCGGGGCTAAGCGCACAGTCCCGGCCGCACGGCCCGGGATAACCGGGCCTTCGCCGACGGCGTGCTCCGGGTGCTGCGACCTGGGGCGCGTCCGTCTGGCTTGCCGGCCCGGCACGGCGTTAGTGCCCGTCATGAAATAACCGAATCAGCCGTCATTCCCGCGAAAGCGGGAATCCAGCGGGCGGCGGTAGATTCCCGCTTTCGCGGGAATGACGAGATGACGCAGTTGTTTCCGAACGACTCCTTAGCTTAGCGTGTGCGCGTGGTTGCGAGCACTGACGCGCGGTCCTTCAGTTCATCGCCCAGGTGAGTTTTGACCCGTTGCCTTTGACGACGCGACAAGCGCGTATGCAGATCGATGGCGGACGACAATGAGCAGAACGCGGCGGCGAGCAGCATGGCCATGCCTCGGCCAACGACCACTGTGGTGACGGTTTCCGTACGCCGGCCCCGTGCCCAGATGCATGGCCAGCGGTGGCCGGCGTCCGAAAACCTTCACCACAGCGGCCGTACTCGCCAACGTCATAATCCCCGGACAACCCACCCCTACCCCGACCGCGCCAGCCGCCGCTCAAAACTCCGCCCATACGCCGACATCGCAAAGCAGCACACGAAGAACACCAGCGCCGCAAAGCTGTACCCCTCGCTCGCAAACCCCAGCCACGCCGGGTCCTTCAACGCCTGCTCCACCGCGCCCAGCAAATCCGACAACCCGATAATCGTAACCAGCGTCGTGTCCTTGAACAGATCGACCACCGTGTTGATGATCCCCGGCACCACGATGCGCAGTGCCTGCGGCAGCACGATGAACGCCTCCACCTTCCACCACGAAAGGCCGATTGAAACCGCCGCCTCCTCCTGCCCGACCGGAACACCCTGCAACCCGCCGCGCACCACCTCGGCCATGTAAGCCGAGTTGAACAGGATCAGCGCCACCATCGCCCGCAGCAGCCGGTCGATTGTCACGCCCTCCGGCAGGAACAGCGGCACCATCACCGCCGACATGAACAGCACCGTCAGCAGCGGCACGCCGCGCCACAGCTCGATGAACGCCACCGACAGCATGCGCACGACCGGCAGCGCGGACCGTCGCCCCAGCGCCAGCAGGATGCCGAACGGCAGCGACCCGGCCACCGTGACGAATGAAATGATCACGTCCAGCATCAGCCCGCCCCACAGGCTGGTATCCACATAGGGCAGCCCCGCCACGCCGCCGACCAGCAGCAGCCCGATCAGCACCGGACACAGCGTCAGCAGCGCCAGCACGAACGCCCAGCGATGCCGCGTCCGCTCCCGCAGCACCGGCCAGGCGAAACCCGCCAGCACCACGCCACCCGCCAAAACCCGCCAGCGCTGGTCCGCCGGATAGCGGCCGAAGAAGAATGTCGGCAGCCGCATGCGGATGAAGGTCCAGCAGGCACCATCGCCGCTGCACGCCGCCTTGCTGGTGCCGGAGATCGTTGCATGCGTCACCGCCCAGCGAAACAGCGGCGGCAGCACCAGCGCCGCGATCGCCAGCACCACCAGCGTCAGCACCGTGTTCAGCCACGAGTTGAACAGGTTGGCGCGCAGCCAGCCGATGGCGCGCGAGGCGGCGCTCTGTCCCCGCGCTGTCGGTGGAATGAAGCGACCAGCCGTCGCGGCGGCGTCGCTCATCGTTCCACCAAGGCCACGTGCCGGTTATACCAGTTCATGAACGCAGAACCGGCCAGGCTGATCGACAGGAACACCGCCATCAGCAGGATCATCACCTCCACTTCGCGCGCGCTCTGCTGCAGCACGGTGCCGGCAAAAATCTGGAACAGCTCCGGATAGGCCACCGCAGCCCCCAGCGAGCTCGACTTGATGATGTTCAGATACTGGCTGGTCAGCGGCGGGATCATCACCCGCAGCGCCTGCGGCACGATGATCTTGGACAGCACGTGGCGCGGCCGCAGCCCGAGACTGAGCGCCGCCTCACGCTGGCCCTTGTGTACCGACAGAATGGCCGCCCGCACGATCTCCGCGATGAAGGCGGCGCCATAGATCGACAGCCCGGCCCACAGCGCGGCCAGCTCCGGTGGAAGCTGCACCCCGCCGGTGATGTTGAACCCGTGCAGCGCCGGCCAATCGAACCCCGAAACCGCGCCGCCAAACAGCGCCACCGCCAGCACCGCCAGCAACAGCGCGCGGGCACCGACCGGCCGGCCGCGCAGCGTCGCCCGCCACAGGAACGGCATGGCAATCAGCAGCAGCAGCGCGAGCGGCCACAGCACCACGGCTCGCGGCGCCTCGATCAGCCGCGGCAGATACAGGCCGCGGACATTCAGCAGCGCTCCGCCCGGCAGCAGAATGCTCAGCCGCGGCGACGGCAACGTCGACAGGACGGCAACATACCAAAAGATGATCTGCACAAGTATCGGCGTGTTGCGCACCAGTTCGATGAACCAGAGCGCGATGTTGCGCACCAGCCAGTTGCTCGACAGCCGCATGATGCCGACCAAGAAGCCGAGCAGTGTCGCCGCCACGATCGCCATCGCGCTGACCAGCAGCGTGTTGAGCACGCAGACGACCAGCGCCCACAAATAGGTGTCGCCGACCCGCCACGACACCAGGTGGAACGGGATGTCGAAATTGGCGTGGCCGTCCAGCAGGAAACCGAAGCCGAAACTCGTATGGCGGCGATCCATGTTGGCGCCAGCCATGCCAGCCAGCAGCCAGAAGGCCGCCCCCACCGCCAGCAGCAGCAGCCACTGGGCGGCGCGGGCGCGTGGGGACGGCCGTCTGACCATCTCAGCCTAGCGTCAGTGCCAGGTCGGCAGTGTCTGCAACCCGCCGTGGTTGTAAAGATTGTTCATGCCACGCGGCAGCCCCAGGCCCTTGGACCCGAAATAGGCGTCGTACACCTCGCCGTAATTGCCGACATCCCTGACGACCCGATACGACCAGCCGTTATCGGTCCCCAGCAGCTTGCCGAAATCCCCTTCCATCCCAAAAAAGCGGCGCAGGTCCGGATCGTTGCCGGCCTTGGCCTTCATGTCATCGATATTCGCCTTGGTCAGCCCCAGCACCTCGGCTTCCAGCATGCCGTAGTGCACCCATTTCACGAACCGCGTCCACGCCTCGTCGCCTGACCGGGTGAACGGACCCAGCGGCTCCAGCCCGCCAATCGTTTCAGGCATGAACATCCAGTCGTCCGGCTTCTTCATGGTGGAACGTGCCGCGGCAACCGAACCGCCATCGTCGGTGTAGCCATCGCAGCGGCCCGAATCTGCCGCCGCGAACGCCTCCTCCGGCCGGTCGAACAGCAGCGTGTTGATCTTGATGTTGTTGGCCCGGTTATAGTCGGCGATATTGGTTTCCAGCGTGGTCCCGGTCACCAGGCAGATCGTCGCACCGTTCAGATCCTTCAGATGCGCCACATTCAGGCTCTTGCGCACCATGAAGGTCTGCGCGGTGAAGAAATTCACCGCCGGCTCCTGCAGATTGAGCTGAGTGTTGCGGATGAAGCTATATTCGGAATCACGGATCAGCACGTCGATCTCGCCCGAAGCCAGCACCGAGAACCGCTCCTTCGCCGTCGTCCCGATATATTTGACCTTGTCCGCCGATCCCAGCAGCGCATCGGCGATGGCGCGGCAAAGGGATACGTCCAGCCCCTGCCAGTTGCCGGAGGCGTCCTGGAATGCATAGCCCGGAATGCCAGTGTCGATGCCACAGGCAAGCTGGCCGCGGGCACGGATCGCGTCCATCGTCGGGCTCTTGACCTCCTGGGCCTCGGCCGGACCGCCCAGGCTCAGCCAGGCCGCAAACGCGGCAAGGCCGGCCACCAGCGTGGTGCTGCGTCTTAACATGCTGTCTCCCTCGGGTTTGTTGAGGCAGGTCTACCTGCCTTAACGAAAGCTAACCGGGACCTTGGGTGGGGAGCAAGGCTTCCCTCCGACAGGCTTCCCTCCGGCGACGCCACCGCCCCCTCTTGCAGAACAGCAACCAATGCCGCGGCCCTTTTCCCGCCGCTCCGGGTTCGCTACAGCATCATTGCTGGAGGCCGGGACGTCGGGCAGCACGACGGACGCTCTCAGCCCAGGAATCTGGGACACGGGCGCTTCATCTTGCAACGCTCATGCTCTAGAAGGCGGCCGTCGCTTGGGGACCCTGCACTCATGAAGATCGTTGCCTGCAACAGCAACCGTCCCCTGGCCGAAGCCATGGCCGCAACCCTCAATCTGCCGCTCACCCGCGCCCAGATCCGCCGCTTCGCCGACATGGAGGTGTTCGTCGAAATCCAGGAGAATGTGCGCGGCGAAGACGTCTTCGTCGTGCAGTCCACCTCCTACCCCGCCAACGACAACCTGATGGAGCTGCTGATCACCCTGGACGCGCTGCGCCGCAGCTCGGCGCGTCGGGTCACCGCGGTCATCCCCTATTTCGGCTATGCCCGGCAGGACCGCAAAACCGCCCCCCGCACCCCCATCAGCGCCAAGCTGGTCGCCAACCTCATCACCGAGGCCGGCGCCCACCGCGTGCTGACCATGGACCTGCATGCCGGCCAGATCCAAGGCTTCTTCGACATCCCGGTGGACAATCTCTATGCCGCGCCGCTGTTCACCCGCGACATCCAGGAACGCTATCAGGGGCGCGACCTCGTCATCGTCTCGCCCGATGTCGGCGGCGTGCTGCGCGCCCGCGCCATCGCCACCCGTATCAACGGCGACCTCGCCATCATCGACAAGCGGCGCGAACGTGCCGGCGTTTCAGAGGTCATGAACGTGATCGGCGACGTTGCCGGCCGCGATTGCGTCATCGTCGACGACCTTACCGATTCCGGCGGCACCCATTGCAACGCCGCCGAAGCGCTGATCCGGGCCGGCGCGCGCTCCACCAGCGCCTATGTCACCCATGGCGTGCTGTCCGGCGGCGCGGTCGCCCGCATCGCCTCCTCGCCCATCGAGATGATGACCATCACCGATTCCATCCTCGCCACCGAAGCGGTCCGGCTCGCCCAGAACATCAGGCAGATCACCGTCGCACCGCTGATGGCAGAGGCCATGCGCCGCATCAGCGACGAAAGCTCGGTCAGCTCCTTGTTCGACTGAGCACGCAACCTCCCTCTCCGGCCTCGCCCGCGGCACCTCTCAACCTCTCCCGCTTGCGGGAGAGGTCGGCGCGCTTTCAGCGCGCCGGGTGAGGGCACTCATCCGTAACCACCTTGAACCCCGCAAGCACGCACGGCCCGAAGCTGGTCACCAGCGCCACATCCGTCGCATCGCGCCCGCGCGCCATCAGGATGCGCCCGATCCGCGGCGCGTTGTGCCGCGCATCGAACGTGTACCAATAACCGCCCAGATACACCTCGAACCAGGCGCTGAAATCCATCGGAGAATCGACCGGCGGCACGCCGATATCGCCCAGATATCCGGTGCAATAGCGCGCCGGGATGTTCATGCAGCGGCACAGCGTGATCGCCAGATGGGCAAAGTCGCGGCACACCCCGCGCTGCTCGCAATGGCCGCCCCACGCGGTCCGCGTCGGATCCGCGTGCTCGTAGCCGAACGTGATGCGGTCATGCACATAATCGCAGATCGCCTGCACGCGCGCCCACCCGGGCGGCGTGCCGCCGAACAACGACCACGCCGTGTTCAGCAGACGGTCGGTGTCGCAGTACCGGCTGCCCAGCAGATAGACCAGCGTGTCGTCCGGCAATTCCTGCACCGGAATCTGCGCCGCCTCCGGCACCACCGGGTCCGCGGTCCCGGAATCACGCAGCACGACCGCCTGCGAAATCGTCAGCCGTCCCGCCGGCGCCACGATCCGGTGGCATAGATTGCCGAAACCATCCCGGTACTCCGTCGCGGCAACCGGCGGATCGAACCTGATCTGCTGCGGCCCGAGCAGGTCGCGCATGCGCGACGGATGCACGCTCAGCACCAGCAGCATCGGCGTCGGCTGCGGGCACTCATAGGAAATTTCGTAGCCGGCACGGATTTGCATGGGTTACCTCCGAGCAGGTGGCGGAGGGCGGCGCCTCCGTTCGAGCAGGCGGGTGCCAGGCCGCGCCGTTCAACGCGCCTCCGCCACAGAAGTTG
>DATDIC010000594.1:0-8040 GCA_036521275.1 Acetobacteraceae bacterium | reverse complement strand
TTGGTGCTGCTGTTGACCGTGTTCCTGGTCATCGCTGGAGTGTGGTCGACACTGCATATCGGGCTGGACGCGATTCCGGATCTGTCGGACGTGCAGGTGATCATCGTCACCGATTATCCAGGCCAGGCCCCTGACGTGGTCGAGAACCAAGTCACCTACCCACTGACCACCAAGATGATGGGCATCCCGCGAGCCAAAATAGTACGCGGGCAGAGCATGTTCGAGTTGTCCTTCGTGTACATCATTTTCGAGGATGGGACCGATCTGTACTGGGCCCGCAGCAGAGTACTGGAGTATCTGAACTCCGTGCGCAGCCAGTTGCCCGTCGGGGTCGAGCCGCGTCTCGGGCCCGACGCGACCGGTGTGGGCTGGGTCTACCAATACGTGTTGAATCCGGGCTACTACTGCCCGGCACACCCCAAAGGGATTTGGCACGACGAGCAGAAGGCTCGTTGGTACGCGCAGCCTGCGCAGGCCCCTACCGACCGACTGCCCAAGCTGATCAAGGTGCGCACCTTTGATCAACCGGGAGCTTGTCCCTTGGATGGCACGCCGCTGATCTCCTCCAATCAAAACCTTGGCACGTTAAGAAGCTTGCAGGATTGGTATCTGCGCTATCAACTCAATGCCGTACCGAATGTTTCCGAAGTGGCCTCGATCGGTGGATTCGTCAAGGAATACCAGGTGGTCCTCAAGCCACAACAACTGCTCGCATACAAAATTGCGGTCAAGGACATCGTCTCGGCAATACAGCGCTCGAACAACGACGTGGGCGGTTCGGTCGTGGAGATGAGTGAGAATGAATACATGGTCCGCAGCCGTGGGTACTTCGGCACGCCGCACGGCGGAAGGCCCGGTAACGCGATCCGCGACCTAGGACAGGTGACCGTTGGAGTCAACTCGGAGAGTGGGACACCGATCCTGTTGGGCGACATTGCCACGCTCCAGATCGCCGGCCAGGAACGGCGCGGCGTGGGCGAGTGGAACGGTCAGGGCGAGGCGGTCGGCGGCGTCATCGTCGCTCGCTACGGCGCCAATGCCAATCAGGTCATTCACGATGCCAAGGCCAAGCTTGTGCAATTGGAGGACGGACTTCCACCAGGTGTGTCGATCAAGACTGCCTACGATCGTTCAGATCTAATCGAACGCTCCATTCACACGCTCAAGCACACGCTGCTGGAAGAGATGATCGTGGTCTCGCTGGTGTGCATCTTTTTTTTGATGCATGGCCGTAGCGCCCTGGTCGCGATCTTCGTCATCCCCAGCAGCATGTTGGTCAGCATGCTGGTCATGTACCTCATGGGCATCAACGCCAACATCATGAGTCTGGGCGGGATCGCGATTGCGATCGGAGTGGTCGTGGACAGCGCAATCGTCATGGTGGAAAACGCCCACAAACACCTGGCGCACGAGGAGGACCGCGTCGGTGCCGGAGGTGCGCCTCGGCCGCACGCGGACGTCATCAGTGAGGCGGCACAGGAGGTCGGTCCGAGCCTGTTCTTCAGTCTGCTGATCATCACGGTCAGCTTTCTGCCGATCTTCGGGCTCATCGGCGAGGAGGGTCGGCTCTTTCGCCCGTTGGCATTTACCAAGACCTTCGCCATCGGCGCTGCCTCGGTGTTGTCGATCACGATCGTTCCGGTGCTGATGAGCTACTTCATCAGTGCGCGCGTGCTGCCAAAAAAGTGGGGCACAACCACGAACCTTGCGATTACGTTGGCCCTGATCCTCTTGCCGGCCGTGGGACTGCTGATGCTGGCCAGCGCGTATCCGGCACTCGCCCCGTACCGCTGGTGGATGGCTGGCGGATGGGCCGCGCTCCTGAGCATGCTGCTGTTACCGCAGAAAGTGATCCACGAGGAGAAAAGCCCGATCAGCCGCGCGCTGCAGAAGGCCTACGAGCCGTTCTTTTGGGGCGCGATGAAGTTCGGCTGGCCGGTGATTATCTTAGCGCTCGCGTTCGTCGCGTCGGCGGCTTGGCCGTATCTGCACATCGGCAGTGAATTGATGCCGCGACTGGATGAAGGGGATCTGCTTTACATGCCCACCACTGACCCGAGCATCAGCGTGAGCGAGGCGCGACAGATCCTTCAGCAGACCGACAAGTTGATCAAGACCTTTCCGGAAGTGCTCAGCGTCTACGGCAAAATCGGCCGCGCGGAGACCGCCACCGATCCCGCGCCCCTGGATATGGTCGAAACAGTGATCCGACTGCAAACCGTCCCGAGCAGGTGGCGCCAACGCAAGATGCCACATTGGTTCGACAAGGCCCCTGACTGGCTCACGTGGCCGCTACGTCAAGTCTGGCTTGCTCAAAAGCCCATCACGATGGACGAGCTGATCTATGGATGGGAGGACGCTGACGGTACACGGCATCCCGGAATGAACGACGTGGTGAGCATTCCCGGCATCGCCAATACCTGGACGATGCCCATTAAAAACCGCACCAACATGCTCTCTACCGGTATCAAGACACCGGTCGGCATCAAGATCATGGGGCCGGACTTGCAGGTGCTGTCGGATCTGGCCGAAAAGGCATCGATTCTGATGCGATCGGTTTCCGGCACCACCAGTGCCTACGCGGAGCGCACGCTGGGCGGGTACTACCTGGATATCGACCCCAGACCTGCGCAGATAGCCCGTTACGGCCTGAACACTGGCGATGTGCAGGATGTCGTCGAGATGGCCATCGGCGGGATGCAAATTGCCACCACGGTCGAAGGGCTGGAACGCTATCCGGTGAACGTGCGGTATGCGCGCGATCTACGAAGCGATCCCTACCAGATCCAGCAGATCCTCGTTCCCGTGCCGACCGGGGCGCAGGTGCCGATCGGACAGCTTGCCGACATCAGCATTCGACCCGGCCCTCCCATGATCCGCAGCGATGACACCAGGACCTCCACGTGGGTGTTCGTGGACATGTCTGGCCGTGACCTCGGCTCCTTTATGGCCGATGCGCAGAAAATGATTTCCGAAAAGTTGCCACTACCCAATGGATACTCGCTCACCTGGTCCGGACAGTACGAGATCATTCAGCAGAACAGTACTCGGTGGAAAGTCGCAGGCTCAATCGCGCTGGTGATTATCGTTTTACTGCTCTACGCCGCGTCGCGAAGCTGGCTTCGCACCCTTATCGTGCTGCTGACCGTGCCGTTCAGTGTCGCCGGGGCGATCTGGTTCCTATGGCTGCTGGGCTACAACTGGTCGGGCGCGGTGATCGTCGGTCTGATCGCGCTGGCAGGACTGGCCGCCGAAATCGGCATCGTTATGCTTTTATATCTCGACAACAGCTATGAACGGTTCAAGGCTGCCGGGCGTTTGAACACCGACCAGGGCCTGCGCGATGCCATACATGAAGGCGCAGTGAAGCGCATCCGCCCGATGACGATGACAGTGGCGGCATTTATTGGTCTGGTCCCGTTAATGTGGGCGAGCGGCACCGGAGCGGACGTGATGCGTCGCATCGCCGCTCCCATGATCGGCGGCCTGTTCACGGGCTTTGTGATGGCGTTGCTGATTTATCCGGTCATTTTTTATGCAGCGAAGAGCGTCGGCGCCAGAACGAACGTAGAGAACGGCGAGGTTATTCATGAGCAGTTGTAATTCTATGTTTTGTCTGCCGACCCTCGTGGTTCTGGCTGCATTGGCCGCCTGCACCGTTCACCCTCCAGGCGAGCGCGAAGAGCGCGGCGCGGCGCTGCAGTCAGGTAAGTCATTCCAGAACCGGATTGAAGTGCGAGAAATTCCACCACTGCCGGAACATCCAACCGCTGACCAATTGGTGGAATATGCGCTACTCAGCAACGCGGAGTTGGAGCAGCACTATTGGGAATGGCGATCGGCGATTGAACAGATTCCTCAGGATGGCACGCAGACCACGACCCTCAACGTGGCGGCCGGGACCAGCATCACCCATGGGCACGCCAGTTGGGGGAGCAGTACGCTCGCGCTCTCCAACGATCCCATGACGGACATCAAGTGGCCCGGCAAGTTGGATGCAGCCGCCAAACAATCACTAGAGAACGCACGGGCCACGGGCCGGCGCTTCATGAAGGCCAGATACGACCTGCGAAATAAGGTATTGAGCGCCTATGACGACTACGCATTAAACGCGCAATTGATTCGTCTGGGGCAAAGCAATCAGCAATTGCTGCGGACAACCGCGACCATTACCGAGGCCCAAAACACAGTCGGCAGCTCCGGTCAGCAAGACGTGCTGAAGGCCAGCAACGAGCTGGACATGGCAGGCAATGACATCGCCAATATGCAATCGCAGCTACCGGCTCAGCGCGCAGCGATCAATGCGCTCCTGAGTCGGCCGGCCGATGCGCCATTGCCTGTTCCGACAGAACTGCCGGCGTCAAGACCGCTGGTCTATGAAGATGAAGAACTGGTCGAATTGGCGGCGAAACAGAACCCGGAGCTTATCGCCCTCGCCGATGAGATTCGTGGCCGCATCGAGGGGATCAAGCTTGCCAAGCTTCAATATGCGCCCGACTTCAACCTGAGTATTGGTACTGATCTGATGGGGGTCACCCAATCCCTCTTAGGGCAGGCGACGATCCCGATTCTAAGACGCGACGCGCTGAATGCCGCCATCGCGCAGGCCGAGGCCAATCTTCGCGCCTCCGAGGCCATGCGCCGCCAGGCGGGGAGTGATTTGGCGGCACAGGTGGTAGCGGATCTCACGATCATTCGCGATGCCGACCGCCAACTCGACTTGTTCGATCGCAATATTCTTCCGCGCGCCCAGCAAATCGTGAACGTCGGCCGGTCCGCATATGAAACGGGTCACGCCTCGTTGCTCGATCTGCTGGATGAGCAACGATCATTGATCGTCATTGAGCGTCTCGTTGCAAATCTCAGAATCGCCAGAGAGAGACATCTGGCAGTTCTTGAATCAATCACGACCTGCGATCTGACGAGTCTTCCCCAGACCGACGCGCGAGCGGTGACCCGGTAGTGTTTCGGGCGATTGATCGAATTTTGAACTCGGAGACGCTCACCTCATGAGTTGGCAACTTTCCTCAAGTCACCCCTTTTCGAATGGCTGCTTTGTCGACGGCGATTTGGTACTTCGAATGTCTCAAGTTGGCCGGCTGGCGCCAGGTACGCTTCCCGTTATCCGTCATTCGACTGTCGCGCGAGAAGTCCCTCCGCGGGCACGCCGGCATTTGATCCCCTGAACAGTGCCGGCGCCAGCACCCATGCAGTGGCCGCGCCTAGCAGCTGCGCCGCCACGAAAGCCGGCGCGTCGGTGGGTCGAATCCCTGAAAAGGTGTTACTCAACGAGCGCGCCACTGTGATTGCGGGGTTGGCGAATGAGGTCGAGGCGGTGAACCAATAGGCTGCTCCGATCCAGGCCGCGACCATCCAGGGAGCATCGCGTGGCCGCTCGTGGCCGAGTACGACCAGCAGCAACCCGAAGGTTGCGACGAATTCAGCGAGCCATTGAGCGGGGCCCGTGCGCACATGGGACGAGGCTTGCCACAGCGGCATTTCGAACATCGCGTGCGCCAGCAGCGCGCCTAAACAGCAACCGATGATCTGAACCGCTACATAGGCGCTGGCTGCGGACCAGCGCAGCCGCCGCTGCAGCGCCATGACGAGGCTAACTGCGGGGTTGAAATGAGCCCCGCTAATCGGACTCAATAAAGCGATCAGCGCGGCGAGCACGGCGACGGTGGCCCCGGTGTTGGCCATCAGCGCCACGGCTGTGTTTCCCGCAGCCAGGCGTTCGGCCATGATGCCCGAGCCTATGACCGTGGCGGCGAGCAGCAAGGAGCCGAGTCCTTCGGCGATGAGGCGCCTGAGCATGACATCAGCCCGGCGTGTCAGCGCCGGCTTGCCCAATCTGGGTGAGCTGCTGTCGCAGACTCATCCCGTCGAGCTTTCCGATGGGTAGGGCCGCAAACAGCTTGATCCGTGCTTCGAGTGTTCGAAAGGCGGACCAGAAAGCCTTCTCCTTTTCAGCCGGCGTGCCCTCGATTGAGGCAGGATCCGGTACACCCCAGTGCGCGGTCATGGGATGGCCAGGCCAATAGGGGCAGGCCTCGCCCGCGGCGTTGTCGCAGACGGTGAAGATAAAATCCATTTGAGGCGCTTTTGGCACTGCAAACTCGTCCCAACTTTTGCTGCGAGCTCGATTCACGGAAATTGCGACCCTTTGCAGCAGCGCCAGCGCGTAGGGGTTGACCGCGCCAGTGGGATGACTGCCAGCGCTGAAGGCGCGGAACTTTCCCTGTCCCCAGCGATTCATGAGTGCTTCGGCCAGGATGCTTCGGGCAGAGTTGCCCGTGCAGAGAAACAATACGTTGTAGACGCGCTCAACCACGGCGCGGACTCAAGGCCTTCGCCATGCACACCGCCGAGGCCGGACACAGCGAGCGGAACTCAGCGCTTTGGCGCAGTTGCTCCGGCACCGCGCTACGTTCAATCACGGCATAACCGAGCTTGTGAAAGAGAGCCTGTGCAGTTTCAGTCAACAGCAGCAGTCGCTCGATGCCATGGGCTTGCGCCTCGCTTTCCACGCGGGCCACGAGCGCTTGTCCAAGACCGCGCCGTTGATGGGACGGCGCCACCGCCAACGATCGCAGTAGGCGCCCTGCGCTTGCCGTCCCCTCAAGACCCACAGCGCCTAGATCTGAACGACGACTGACTCTGATTGCAGTTTGACCCGCACGGCTCACGACGTGCAGCAGCCAGCGCCAGCTGGCTCCTTTGCCTTTGGCACGCAACACGCGCTCTTTTCCCCGGCCACAACCGCAGTCGCGGAGGTTCCATGATCGAATACCGGAGTATCTTCGCCATAGACCGGAATGCGGCCCAGCGTATGGAAGGTCTCCCAGGCGATACCCGTCGGATCTGTCACCCAATATTTATCCGAGCGCGCGTAGCAACAGGCCTGCTCGTTCTCCTGAACCAGGCGGGCGTCCGCCGCCAAGAGTTGGCCGCGCAACGCCTGTAGTTCCTCATTGGAGTCGACCTGAAAGCCGAGATGATTCACGCCCACCGGCTGGCGATGGTTCGAGATCGCAAAATTCACCGGCGGATCCTCGAGCATCCACTTGGCGTAATCGGCCTCCACCAGCGACGGCTGACGCGCAAACAGCATCGAATAGAAGCGGATACTTTGCGCAAGATCGGCAACCGACACGTGAATGTGAAAGCGTTTCATGCGACTCTCCGGGCTTTGCGGGATTTGGTGGAAGCACCAGCAGGCTGACAACCGGGCGCGCAGCCGCCCTCGTTCTGGCCACAACAGTTCTCAGTCAGGTAGCCGACCAGTTCGGTCATCGCAGAATAGTCGGTGGCATAGAAGAGCTGACGACTGGCACGCCGTTGCGTGATCAGACCCGCGCGTTGCAACGCCTGCACATGGAAGGTCAATGAGGAAGGAGGCAGGCCGATGCGCTCAGCGATCACGCCTGCGGGCAGCCCCTCTGGTCCGCGCTCGACCAATAGACGATAGATCGCCAAGCGATACTCGTGCGCCAAAGCACCGAGAGCGTCAATTACCTGAGGAGTCTTCACATTCATACGATATTACGTCTAATATCGAATTGTCAAGGACGCCTGAAAACATGAACGATGCCAATACTCGGCATCTCGACGATTGGGAGACGCTTCTGACGCGGCCGCAACAGGACCTACTCACTCAACCAAACTAGATCTTTGCACGGGTGAACGGATTCTGGCTCGCACGGACGAACTGCAGAATCCTAGATTGGCCTGCTACCGATTCCGATGACACCACCTTTAGCCTGATCGCTCTAAACCAGGTGCCTACAAAACCGGTAGCAGGCCAGTGTTACCGGGATACGCACGCGGACATAGAACTCGAACGCATACCCCTGATTCCTTTAGAATCAAGGGTTTAAAAGCCTAAAAATCAGGAGTTGGGGTGGACGACGGGACTCGAACCCGCGACGACCGGAATCACAATCCGGGACTCTACCAACTGAGCTACGTCCACCGTCGATCGTTGGCGCGCCCGGCAGGACTCGAACCTGCGACCACCGGCTTAGAAGGCCGGTGCTC
>DATDIC010000593.1:0-3825 GCA_036521275.1 Acetobacteraceae bacterium | reverse complement strand
CATCGGGATTGCAGCTCGCAACGGAGACAGGCCGCAAATTGCCGCCTGCCTCCATCACCGCCAGCGCCACGCTGCAGGGCCAGGTGGCCCAGATCGATGCCCGCGCCGCGGCCGGGACCTCATACGTCACGCTCAATGGGCGGGTTCCGTTCTCGCGCACGGCGCCGCTCGATGTGCGCGCGGGTGGGGTGCTCGATCTCGCGCTGAGCGATCCGCTGGTTGCCGGCAGTCTTGGGGGTGGCTTGGAAGGCCGTGTCACGCTGACTGCTGATGTCGCCGGGACGGCCACTCACCCCGCCGGGACCATTCGCGTCCAGGCCGGCGGCGTCCGCTTGTTGAGCAACACCGGCCGGGCGCTGCCTCCGGCTGGCGGAACCGCAGTGGCAATCCTGAACGGAAATTCAGCCCGGATCGACAGCCGCATCACGGTGGGCAAATCGTATGTCGCTTTGAACGGTCAGGCTCCGCTCAGCAGCAGCCAGCCGCTCAATCTGCATGCAGCCGGATCGCTCGACCTGGGAATTACCGACCCGATCCTGACCGCGAGCGGCCAGCGCGTGAACGGAACGCTGACGCTGGCGGCAGATATCAGTGGCACTGCCGCGGCCCCGCGCCTGACCGGCACCGGGCAACTGAGCAATGGTGACATCCGTGACTATGCTCAGGGAGTGCATCTGGACGCCGTCAGTGCGCGGTTCGTTGCGATGGGTGACACACTGCAGATCCAGAACCTGACCGGGCGCGCCGGCAACGGGACCATCGGTGGCAGTGGGACGATCGGTGTCCTGCAGCCCGGCGTGCCCATGAACCTGACCGTCACCGCCAGAAACGCGACACCGCTCTCGGGCGGCGTGGTGACCGCGACCGTGAATGCGGACCTTACGCTTCGCGGCGACATGGAACGGAGCATTGCGCTGGGCGGTTCCGTTGACGTAAGACAGGCGATCGTTCGCATTCCTTCGAAACTACCGACCAGCGTGGCGACGATTCCGGTACGCATCGCCGGGATGCCGCCAGCACCCCCGCCGAAGCCAGGCTTGTCGCCGCAGGTCGCGATGGACCTGACAATCCGGGCGCCGGAGCAGGTGTTTTTGCGTGGCCGTGGCTTGAACGCGGAGCTGGGCGGCACCGTCACCATCCGCGGCACCAGCAAGCAAATGGTGCCGCGTGGTGCTTTCAACCTGATCCGCGGCAGCTTCAGTCTGGTCGGCAACACGCTGAATTTTACCTCCGGCGAAATAACCTTTGGCGGCGCCAGCATCACCGATCCGACGCTGCACCTGGTAGCAACGTCGGTCGGCAGCGGCTCCGTCGCCACCCTGACCGTCGGCGGGACCGCGCGGAACCCCAAGCTGACGCTTTCGAGCGTCCCCGACATGCCGCAGGACGAAATCCTGGCGCAGCTTCTGTTCCATACCAATACCGGGCAGCTTAGTCCGTTCCAGATTGCCTCGATCGCGGGGGGGCTGGCGGAGCTGTCGGGCAGCACCTCCAATTTTCCCAATCCGCTGGTCGGGGTGCAGAACGCGCTCGGCCTGGATCAACTCGGGATCGGTTCGGGTCCCAACGGCGCGCCGACATTGCAGGCCGGCCGCTACATTGGTCGGCGACTATATCTGGGGGCCCAGGAGAGCGCCGGCGGAAGCGGCGGGCAGGGGACGGTTCAGTATAACCTGACGCAAGGGCTGAAGCTGAACGCGACGGTGGGTGCCGGGCAGACCACGTCGGCGATCGGGGCGACCGGCGAAAGCAGCGGGGCTAGCGTCGGCATCACCTACCAGTTTCAGTATTAACTAAGGGTTCGTCATAAAATATCCGACTCAGCCGTCATTCCCGCGATCAACCGTCATTCCCGCGATCAACCGTCATGCCCGCGATCAACCGTCATTCCCGCGCCCCCCGTCATTCCCGCGAAAGCGGGAATCCAGTCGGCGGCCGTGGATGCCCGCTTTCGCGGGAATGACGCGGTTGTTTCCGAACGACTCCTGATCAAGCCCCGGCGGCGAGCTTCGCCTCGATACTGTCCCAGATCGCCTGTTCCAGGTGCACGCCATCGAATCGCGCGATCTCCTGAATGCCGGTCGGCGAGGTGACGTTGATCTCGGTCAGCCAATCACCGATCACGTCGATACCGACAAAGATCATGCCTTGTTCGCGCAACGTCGGACCGATTGCCGCACAAATCTCCCGGTCGCGCGCAGTCAGCTCCGATTTCTCCGCCCGTCCCCCGACATGCATGTTGGAGCGGGCCTCGCCCTCCGCCGGAACGCGATTGATCGCGCCCATTGCCTCCCCGTCCACCAGGATGATGCGCTTGTCGCCACGGCGCACTGCCGGTTCGTAACGCTGGAACATCAGCGGCTCCGGCGAGCGGGCGAAATGCATTTCCAGCAGCGCCCCCAGATTTTCGTCATCCGGCTTGATGCGGAACACGCCGGCGCCGCCGTTGCCGAACAGCGGCTTCACCACGATGTCCTGGTGCTCGGCGCGGAATGCCCGGATCGCCTCCAGATCCCAAGTGATCATGGTGGGCGGCATCAGCTCGGGGAAATGCGTGACCAGGATTTTCTCCGGCGCATTGCGCACCGCGGCCGGATCGTTCACCACCAGCGTTTTCGGGTGGATGTGCTCCAGCAGATGGGTTGCCGTGATATACGCCATGTCGAACGGCGGGTCCTGGCGCATCAGCACCACGTCCATGCTGCCGAGGTCGAGCAGCGCCGCTTCACCGAACTGGTAATGGGCGCCGCGCACACGCTGGATGCTGACCGGCCGGGCCTTGGCTGACAGACGCTCCTCGCGGCGGCGTCCTTCGCGGACAACGCCTTCGCGCAACGCCATATGGCGCACTTCGTAGTGCCACAGCGAGTGGCCGCGCGCCTGCGCTTCCAGCATCAACGCGAATGTCGAGTCGGCATCGATGTTGATGCCCTCGATCGGATCCATCTGAACCGCGACCTTCAGCGCCATGGCAGCTCCCGTACCGCGGTGGGCGGAGCCCGGATGCTACCCGGAGATCGCCTCCAGCGCGAGACCGCGGGTGCGCGGGCCGAAGCCGCCGATCACGACCACCACGATCAACATGGCAAAAGCGATGAAGCCGAACACCGCGGTGGTGCCGCCGAGCCCGAGGAAGAAAGCGATCGCCAGGCCCGACAGCGCAGCGGACAGCCGGCTCCAGGCATACACGAAGCCGATCGCGCGGGAGCGTATCCGGGTGGGAAACACCTCCGCCTGATAATTATGGAAGGAATAGGAGAGCCAGTTGTTGGAGAGCGTGATCAGCACGCCGAGTGCGATCAGCCCAAGCTCCGTGCTCTGCTGGGAGAACAGCATGCCGAACACGCCGATCCCTATGGCCGAACAGACGATCTGCGTCTTGCGCTCCATCCGGTCGGCAACCAGCATTCCCAGCAGCGGCCCGATCGGGTTGGCGATCGCGATGATGAACGCAAATTCCAGGCTGCGGGTGACAGTGATCCCCTTGGCGATCAGCAATGTCGGCACCCAGGCAGCGAAGCCGTAGTAGCCGAAGGTCTGGAAGAAATGGAAGATCGACAGCATTATGGCGCGGCCGCGATAGGGCGAGTGCCAGATCTCCGAAAAGGTGGCTTTGCCCTCTTCCGCGATCGCGACCCCGATTGGCGGCAGCCGGCCGGTTTCGGCTTCGATGCGGGTTTCGATGTCCGACACCACGGCCTCGGCTTCGGCCAGCCGGCCGACTCGGGCCAGCCAGCGCGGGGATTCCGGAAGGCCGAGCCGCAGCCACCACACGAACAGCGCGCCAATCGCGCCAATCACGACCACCCAGCGCCAGTTGTTTAC
>DATDIC010000592.1:0-2238 GCA_036521275.1 Acetobacteraceae bacterium | reverse complement strand
GGCGATCGCGCAGGCCAGGGTCATGCGGGCCACCGGGAAGCCCGGAAACGCCGGCACCGCGTTGATCCGCGCGACCAGGGCCAGCCGCGCCGCGGTGGCCGCGACCGCGTGCCGCGCCATGGCATCCTCCAGCCCGGCCAGCCAGGACGGATCGGGAGTGCCGTCCGCCAGCAGGCGGTTGCGCTGCGCGGTGGCGGCCTCGTATGCGGCGACCTCGCGCGCATGGCCGGGCTCCAGCGCCCAGACCAACCGGTCGAGGAAGCGCCGACGGCCGGACGTGCCCTCATGGAACAGCCGATCCATCGGAGGCGTGAGCCAGACTGCGGCGACGCGGGCGGCGATTTCCGCCTGGCTGCGCGGCGTGGCGCCGTCCAGGCGGAACACACGACGATTTCCGGAATCTGGCCGATGGATAGGCTCTGAGCCTGGCGCCGGTGTGCCGGTGCCGATGTCCACCTCACCCTCCGCGGTGGCGAAGCGTCCGGCGACTGCCCAGCCGCCCGGGCCGGCGTGCCGCGGCAGGTCGGCGTTGCGCGCGCCGCGCAGGCCTCTGCCAGGAACCAGCAGCGATACCGCCTCCAGCAGGTTCGTCTTGCCGCTGCCGTTCGGGCCGAACAACACACTGATCCGCGCGGCCGGCCGCCAGGTCAGAGCAGCGTAGTTGCGGAAGTCGGTGAGCGACAGGCGGATCAGGCGCATATGCCGATGTGCGGTCGCGATACTGGCGAGGTCAATGTTTGACTGGGGTCGCCAAGTCGTCGCAAAAGACTGTTCCTGCATCAGTGTATTGTCAAAGTAATAGCGAATACTTCACCAATGGACGGCGGCCGCGCCGATGCACCTACCGACGTGTGCATGCAATGACGGGCGCGGGAGCCTCGCCCTGACTTGATCCGGGCCAGTGTTGCCAACCCTGATCTCACCGTGTATTGGCGATGAATGCGGGGGCGAGGGTCACAATTGACCCGTGCTCTGGGGACTTGTGCGGGGATGCTCGTCGCTGTTCTTGTGGCGACGAGCGGCTATAGTGTTGCGCAAGCGCAGAGAACGGGCGAAACCGGCGACCAGAGTGCGCTGGCGGTGCCGCGAATCGGCTTGCGGGGCGCGTCAGGCGTAGGGCTTCCGCAGCCACTCTCTCCCTCCGAGGCTGTCCAGGTTCGGAGAATATTCCTTCTCCAGGACAGTGGTTCAGTCGCTGATGCCGCCCGCGAAACGGGGCGACTGGGGAACGATCTGCTGCTCGGCGCCCTTCTGGCGGACCGCTACCTGCGCAGCGTGGCCAGTACGGCCGAACTCGCCGGCTGGCTTGCCAGGTTCGGCGATCAGCCCGAGGCCCCGGCCATCCGGACTCTGCTGGAGCTTGTGGCGCCGGGCGCGACGGCAGCCGTGGCTGATCCGCTGCCGACGCCGCAGCGTGTGGCGCGACGGGTTGCGGGCTCGCCGCGCCTGCTGTTCGTGCAGAACCGCGATGCCGAGGCGATGGCGGCCGCTCAAACTCAACAGGTCGACGCCGAGGGTCTGTTTGTGGGTGGGCTGGCCGCGGTGCGGCTTGGCCAGTCTGACACGGCGACCAGGCTGTTCGACGCCGCCTGGCGCACCGCGCCGACCCCGGCGCTGCGAGCCGCCGGCGGCTTCTGGGCAGGACACGTGGCGCAGCGCGGCGGCGACCGTGGCCGGTTCGCCGTCTGGATGCGTCGCGCCGCACAGGAAGGCGGCACATTCTATGGGCTGATCGCCCGCCGCTCGCTTGGCCCCGCGATCGACTGCGTTCCGGGCGAGACAATCGGCAACGCCGACCTCGAAGCGCTTGAGGCGACACCCCAGGGGCGCCGCGCCTTCGCCCTGCTGCAAGTGGGCGAGAACCTGCTGGCCGAAGCGGAGTTGCGCGCGCTATGGGCGGATACTCAGCGGGATGGCGTGTTCGATCGCTCCCTGGCCCTGGCCGCGCGCGCCATGGGCTTCGGTCCGTTGGCTGCCGAGATCGAACAGCGAGGCGTGGCGCGGCCAGATGGCGCGGGCCTCACGCGGCTGCGGCCTGCCAGCGGTTTCCTGGTCGATCCGCCGCTCGTCTATGCGCTGGTCCGCCGTGAGTCGAATTTCGATCCGGCGGCCATTTCGAGTGCCGGCGCGCGCGGTCTGATGCAGATCATGCCCAGCACGGCGCAGGCGGTGTCGGGCGAGCGAGCTGAGCAACTGCAGGACCCGGCGGTCAATCTGGCGATCGGGCAGCAGTATCTG
>DATDIC010000591.1:0-3640 GCA_036521275.1 Acetobacteraceae bacterium | reverse complement strand
GCGGCAACCGCGTGAACCTGACACAGGATCGCCGGATCATCGTAAGCGCGCCACCGTCCTCGACACGGTTGTGTTCGATTGTAGGCGCCGCTTGATGAGATCAACATAGCGGTCGTCGCGCTCGATCAGTATGGCTTTCATACCGTATAGTTGGGCGGCGATCCCCGCAGTGCCACTGCCAGCGCAGGGATCCAACAGCACACCGCCTGGTTTCCCCGCTATTGCGAGCAGTCTGCTAAACAAATTTATCGGTTTTTGGGCCGGGTGGCCCACCGACTCGCCGGCTGAGGTGACCGCTTCGAAGATGTCTTTATGCTGTTTGCCGGGGCGCTTGAAGTTATCGCCCTCGAACTCTGCCATCTTCAGCTCACGATAATTGAAATTGTAGCTATCGGTCTTTGCGCACCAAATGATGGTCTCATGACTGAACTGAAGGCGGCGGGTCGACAGCATAGGCGCCGGATTCCGCTTGGCCCATACCACATGATGGAGAACATTGAGCCCGACGCTCCGGACTACGAGATCGATGAGGCCGAGGTTTTGGTGGACCGCAAACACAAAAACTGATCCGGTAGGAGACAGTACGCGTTTGGCCTGGTCGAGCAATCTTTCGACGAGTTCCAAATACTCATCGGGGTCATCGAACTGGTCCCATCGCTCCCTGAACCGCGCCTTCATGCCGTTTCGTTTGATGTAATAATCGATCACTGTCGGACCGGTCGGTACACTCAGGTAAAATGGTGGATCGATCACGACGAGGTCGATGGTGCCGTCAGGTATCGCTTGCATGAGTTCGCAGCAATCACCCTGATAGAGTGTCGTGCACTTATTGAGAACTTGCGGTTCAGATGTGGTGATGGTAGCAGCCGATGCCACGCCCCCACGGAGCCGGCAACGCGCCTCACTGACGTATTCGGGATTCAGTTCGATTAGCGTCGCGGTGTGTCCAAGTTCCACAGCAGCCAATCCAGTAGTACCGCTGCCAGCGAACGGATCCAGCACATGGCCTCCTCGCGGACAGGATGCCTTCAGGCACCGGCGAACGAGCTCGGTCGGGAAGGTGGCTGGGTGCTTTCCTTTGTGACTGGTGGTTGCGATCTCCCAGATATCCCTGCCATTTCGTCCCAGAGGGTTCGCCGTCCAAACCCGAACCCGGTCTCCGACACGCAGCACTCGCCGTGGCAATGTTTGGCCCGTTGATCCTGCCATGGCGGAAGGCTTTGTCACCAGTGGCTCTCGTACTTTGTCTTGGTCAAACCAATAATTGCTCGCCCTGCTGAACAGGTAAACCTTTTCATGCGTCCGCGTGAATCGGTCCGAAACGTTCTCGGGCCGGATGCCCTTCTTGTGCCAGATGATTTCATTTCGTAGGAACCAGCCGTCCTTCTGGAGTGCGATCGCCATCTGGGCGCCGATCAACATCAAGTCCTTTGACTTGAATCCAACAGGTGTCTTAGCCCGTACACCAGTCATCAGTGGTTTATTCTGTCGCCTGTGGATGCCTCCCTGACCAGCCCAAGCCGTTGCTGCCGACGCATAGAGATCGCCGATATTGATCCACAGACTGCCCTGCTCACGGAGGACCCGGCGGACCTCCTGAAAGACCGCCACCAGTGTGTCAACATAAGCCTCGATCGTGGGCTCATTTCCGATTTGTCCCTCGCACTGGTAATCGCGAAGGGAGCCAAAATACGGTGGCGACGTCACACAAACGTCGACAGTGGCACTCGGCAGAGTTCGTAGCATCTCCAAGGCATCGCCAGTGAGGATCCGGACCCGGGATAAAGCCGTTACACCTCGCGAGGAACGTTCCGTACCCGGATCTTGCGCCAGCGTGCTTGCGCTCGATGTGGTATCGGAACGCTGCTTTGCCGCCATCAGCTCCAGCGCGTAATCTAGCCCCGACTCACGGCGCGACATGTACCCAACATCATTGGCCCATTTCCTCGCGCTCAGGAATTTCCGCCAGCCTTTGGCCAGCTCCGCGTGACGGTCTAGCCACTGGCGACTCACAGGCATGTGCATCTTGCACCAATCGGAGATGTTCAACCCGCGTCCACCAAGTTCCTCCTTGATTTTCATCCACCCCTCTCCGGCATTCCGCAGGTGGCGCAACGCCTGTAGCTCGCTTTGTTCGGCAGCCTGCAGCTCTTTGATGACGTAGGTCTTCACTGTGCGCAGATTCCAATTGCCCATCGTTAATCTCTGCTTCTTTGGGGGTCACCATTGTTATAGCGCACTAAGTTCAGTAGCGTCCAGGAAAAGAGCCATCCGGGCGCGTTTGCCTGTCAGCGGCTCCCAAAACAAGGACAGCGAATCGAATAGATTAGCTCGGCTCGCGGCCGCCGAGAGATTTTTCTGACTGCGGCGCCTTTTAGGCGCTCGGATCGCCCCCTGGGGAAGGCCGCCAGCCTAACGACGGGTGAAGCTGCGACGACTGCTTATCAGAACCTGCGGGCGGTAGAGGTGACGGCTTTCGCCTTAGTCGCATGGGCGACGGTCTTGCCCGAGTCAACTTGCCAGGCAAGTCGGCCGCTGACCGAAACACGGTGAAGCCCAATTGTCGTTTCCGGCGCGCCACTCCGAGTAGCTGAAGCTGCCCGCCTCGTTAGCAGACGGCATGATGGTTCCACATATACAACAACCAGGATCACCACCATGCCGGGATCGGCCTGATGACGCCGGATCAGGTGCATTTCAGCCGGGCGGGCGCTGTTCACGCGGCCCGGCAGGTTGTGCTCGACCGGGCGTTCGCCGAGCGGATCGCAGAACGCCGCGTTCCATCCCGCGGTGGCGGCTGGGTGTCGCTTCACCCACGTCTGCGGCACGCCCGCATGGCTTGGGTTGTTTGCTTACCAATGCGAGACGATATCGTACTCGGCCATACACTGCGGCAGCATCTTTGAGCTGAGCAGCTCGATGCCTGGGACCAGCTCACCGCGCTCGATGCCTCGCGCGGCCAGATCCTCCTCGATGACGAACACCGGGACCTTATGTTTGTCGATCAGATCGATCACGTCGTTGTCCATGCGTGGTGCCGTGGTCTGCTCCCACCCGCCGATGGCAAGCCCAGGGGCGCCCTGACCGGCGACCGCGTAGTTTACAGCGTTGCCGCGCAGCACCACGGTGTGCTCGGCTCCCGCGCCCTGCATCGCGGCAAGCAGCCAGAGGATCGTGTCGTCCTGCTCTTCCATCACGGCCCGATAGGCGCACTCGACGATGTTCAATGTTTTCTTCGCCATGGGGTGCCTCACTTCGTCGGAATGGCGAGCACGTTGTCGGACGCCTCGCAGAACGTATGGAAATCGGCAGGCGAGCCTCGCCGACCGGCAACGAACTCACCCACGCCACGTTCGTCCACACACATGCCGCAGTTCACCCAGTCGACCTTGCCACCGTTCGCCTCGGCGAGCGCCAGCAGGGCGACGACCTGGTCCTTGGTGGTGGGATGGTTTTCTTCCGCGAGGTTCTTGCCGTGCACCGGATTCGGATGCGGCGCCTGTTTGGCGAACGCCAGACCGGCGGCCCCTTCATACGCGAAGACGTTGACGTTGTGGCCGCGTCGCGCCATGGCGCCAAGGATACGGAACGCGGTCGTCAGGTTCTCCGACTCGTACGGCGCGTCCATGAGTGCAACGGC
>DATDIC010000590.1:0-10017 GCA_036521275.1 Acetobacteraceae bacterium | reverse complement strand
ACCTGGCTGATTTCCGGCGCCGTCGTGAAATCGGCGAACGGGTCACGGTCCGCGTAGTACGCGGCATTGGCGCGCGCCATGAAATGGTCCAGGCGCTCCGACACGTCCCGACCCACAGTTGTCATCCCGTCCCGCATGCGGTGCGGCGGCCGAAAAAGCTATAGCAGATCAGGCCAATGCCAATCAGGAACATCGGCAATGACAGGATCTGCCCCATCGTGAAAACCCCAGCAATGTAGCCCAGGAACGCATCCGGCTGGCGGAAGCACTCGGCGATGATGCGACAGATCGCATAGCCGGCCAGGAAGGTTCCGCACAGGCATCCGAAGCGCGCACGCAGCCGCTCCGAGCGTGCCAAACCCAACATGATCACCAGCAGGATTATCCCCTCCAGGACCGCCTCGATCAGCTCGCTGGGGTAGCGCGGCTCCGGGCCGGCCTGAGGATAGATCATCGCGAACGGTAGCCAGCATTCGGTTGACGAGCAGCCCGGCACCAGGCGCCCCCACAGCTCTCCATTGATGAAATTGGCCACCCGCCCAAGCCCCAGGCCAATGGGCGCGCACACCGCGATGCGGTCGGCAAATCCCAGCAGCGGAATGCGATTCTTCCAGCAGAACGCCGCCAGCGCGATGATCACGCCCAGCAGCCCGCCATGGAAGCTCATGCCGCCGTTCCAGACCTGGAAGATCATGGCCGGATGGGCGAAATAGAGCGCCGGCTGATAGAAAAGTACATACCCCAGCCGGCCCCCCAGAACCACGCCGAGCGTCGCCCAGGTGAGAAAATCATCCACCTGCTCGGCGGTGGCCACCAGCGGCGTCCGGCGGACCAGATAACGGGCCAGCCGCCAGCCGACGACCAGGCTGACGATGTAGGCGAGTGCGTACCAGCGGATGGCGATCGGCCCCAGGGCCACCGCCACCGGGTCGATGTGGGGAAATACCAGGACAGACATCATTCGTAAGGGTCTGGCTGCGTGAGATAGTCCTGCACGTAACGGCGGATCCCCTCTTCCAGGGGCGTGAACTGCCCGGCGTAGCCGGCGGCTCGCAGCCGCTCCGTGCGCGCCTGAGTGAAGGACTGGTACTGCCCACCCAGTATCGCCGGCATATCGACGAATTCGACCCGCCTTGCCACGCCGGCGGCATCGCAGACGGCGTGGGCCATGTCCAGATAGGTGCGGGCCCTCCCGGTGCCGACGTTGAACAATCCGCTCGCGGACGGGGTATCCAACAGCCACAGCATCACGTCGACCGCATCGCCGACCCAGATGAAGTCGCGCGCCTGCGCCCCATCGGCGATGTCCGGCCGGTCGGAGCGGAACAGCCGCGCGGGGAGGCCGCCCGCGAGTTCGTCATATTTCACCTTGACGACCGAGATCATGCCTCCCTTGTGGTACTCATTCGGGCCGAACACGTTGAAAAACTTGAGCCCGGCCCATTGCGGCGGCCGCGGCTGCCCGGTCGCCAGCATGCGGGCGACCGCGAGATCAAACGCGTGCTTGGTCCAGCCATACAGGTTCAGCGGGCGCAGCGCGTTCAGATAGTCCAGGCTGGACGTGTCCTCGAAGCCGGCTGATCCGTCACCATAGGTCGCGGCTGAGGAGGCGTAGATCATACGCACTCCCCGCCCGGCGCACCAGCGCCACAGCCGCAAAGGCAGTTCGACGTTCACGGCCCAGCTCTGGTCACCATCAGCGGCAGTGGTGTCGCTGATCGCGCCGAGATGGAACAGTGTCTCGATCGGTGGATGCAGCGACAGGAACTCATCCAGCTCCTCCGGCGGAATCAGGCGGGCGGGCGGGTGCCGGGCCAGGTTGCGCCACTTGCCCTGGCTGCCCAACCGGTCCACCACAACGGTTTCCACGCCCCGGCGCACCAGAGCGGCATGCAGCACGGAGCCGATGAAACCGGCTCCTCCGGTGACCATGATCATAGTGGCGCTTATACGGACAACCGACGGGGGCAACATGGCGGACCGGCCGAAATTCTTTGATGACCTTGCCGGTGTGGCCGGTGGCGCACTGTCGGCGCTGGTCGGGGTCCGGGAAGAGATCGAGGCGATCATTCGCGCCCGCCTGGACGACGCAATCCGGCACCTGGAGCTTGTCCGGCGCGACGAGATCGAGGCGCTGGAGCAACTCGCCGCCAATGCGCGGGCCGGCCAGGAGGCAGCCGAAGCGCGGTTGGCCGATGCGCTCGCCCGGCTGGACCGCTTGGAAGCGCGGGTGGCCGCGCTGGAAGCGGCAAACCCCTCCATCGGATAAGTCAAACTATGCTGCCGGGGGGCTGACCGCGGAACAGTTCCGTTCTACACTGCTCTCCGCCCTTCAGGAGAACACATCATGAGCCCGCCTTTTGGCGCCAATTCCGCGGCTGCCCGCGATATCGCCAATGTGCTGCATCCCTACACCGATCTGAAAATGCACCAGGAAATCGGGCCCGTGGTGATCACGCGCGGCAAGGGCGTCCGTGTGTGGGACGACACCGGCAAGGAATACATCGAATCGGTTGCCGGCCTGTGGTGCGCCTCATTGGGCTTTGATAATGAGCGGCTGGTGCAGGCGGCCGCCGCGCAGATGCGCAAGCTGCCGTTCTATCACTCCTTTACCGCCAAGTCGCACGAGCCCTGTATCGACCTGGCGGAAATGCTGATCCAGCGTGCCCCGGTGCCAATGAGCAAGGTGTTCTTCGCCAACTCGGGGTCCGAGGCGAACGACAGCGCAATCAAGATGATCTGGTACTTCAATAACGCGCTGGGCCGCACCGAAAAGAAGAAGATCATCGGGCGTCACAAGGGCTATCACGGCATCACCATCGCATCCGCCTCGCTGACCGGAATCCCGCACAACCACCGCAGCTTCGACGTGCCGCTGCCTGGCTTCATTCACACCAGCACGCCGCACTACTACCATTTCGCCAAGCCCGGCGAATCCGAAGATGCCTTCGCCACCCGCTGCGCCGAGGAGCTGGAACAGCTAATCCTGGCGGAAGACCCGGACACGGTCGCCGCGATGTTCGCGGAGCCGGTCATGGGCGCCGGCGGTGTTATCGTCCCGCCGCGCGGCTATTACGAAAAAATCCAGGCAGTCTGCCGCAAATACGACGTCCTGTTCGTGGCGGACGAAGTGATCTGCGGCTTCTGGCGCACCGGCAACTATTGGGGCAGCCAGACCATGAACATCCAGCCGGACATGCTCACCTGCGCCAAGGCGCTGTCGTCGTCCTACATGCCGATCAGCGCCGTGATGGTGAACGACCGCGTGTTCGAGGGGCTGGCGAAGGAAAGCAACATCATCGGCACGTTCGGACACGGCTTCACCTATTCCGGTCACCCGGTGCCGGCCGCGGTGGCGATCGAGACGCTGAAAATCTACGACGAAACGGATATCGGCAGCCATGTTCGCGAGGTCGGCGCCCACCTGCAGAAGGAACTGCGCCGCCGCTTTGCCGACCACCCCCTGGTGGGCGAGGTACGCGGCGTCGGCCTGATCGCCGCGATCGAACTGGTCGCCGACAAGGAAAAGCACCAGAACTTCGATCCCAAGGGCAAGATCGGCGGCCGCTGGGTGAAGCTGATCGAGCAGAACGGCGTCATCGCTCGTACCGTCCCTGGCGAGGTTCTGTGCATCAGCCCGCCGCTGATCATCAGCACCGCCGAGATCGACGAGATGCTCGACCGGATCGGCAACTCACTGGACGAACTGACAGTCCAGCTTCGCAGGGAACGGATCACGCTGGTCTGAGCATCCCGCCGGGGCTGCGCAACTTTCTGCCAGCCCCGGCTTCCCCGCTTGAACGGAGCCGATCGTTCTCGCAGGGTGCGGGTCCCGTCATGGAGACCGCGACATGCCTGCGCTGACCGAACTTGAACCGGCCGAGGCGCTGATCTGTACCATGGTGCTGGTCGCCGCCGCCGATGGGGGCATGACGGATCGCGAGATCGGGGTGATGTCCGCGCAGGTGCAGACCCTGCCCGCATTCCGCGACTTTTCCACCGAGCAGCTTGCCGAGGCGACGGACTCGGCCGTGAAGCTGCTGAACGAGGAAGACGGCCTGCGCCACGCCGGGCGGCTGATCCGCGCCGCGCTGGATCCCCAGTTGCGGGAGACGGCATACGCCCTTGCTTGCGAAGTGGTGGCGGCCGACGACGTGGCAGGCCAGGAATCGTTGCAGATGCTGGAGTTCGTGCAGGGAGAGCTGCATCTGGACCCGCTGGTAGCGGCCGCGATCGAACGCGGCGTGCGGGCGCGGCACGCCGCGCTGCCATAGCCATTCGTCCTCTGCGATGCTTTGCTCGCGACCGGCGCGTCTGCGCCGCAACCGGAGGACGCCCCGATGACCGAGCCACGCCGAACCCGCATCATTCCGGAGGTCGATTTCGACGCCAATGGAAAGCAGCACGGGTTCCTCCGCCTGTTCCATTCCACCCATGCCTCAGCCTACGGTTTCATCCCGATCCCGATCGTGGTGATACGCAACGGGTCTGGACCGACCGCGCTGTTCATGTCGGGGAATCATGGGGACGAGTACGAAGGGCAGGTGGCGATCTGCAATCTCGCCAAGCAGTTGTCCCCGGACCGGATCAGCGGGCGGGTGATCCTGCTGCCGGCCGCGAACTTCCCGGCCACCATGGCCGGCCGGAGGGTATCCCCGGTCGATGACCTCAATCTCAACCGGGTATTCCCGGGTGATCCGGACGGCACGGTAACGCAGCAGATTGCATGGTATATCGAGAATGAGCTGATCCCTCGTGCCGACTTGCTGTGCGATCTTCATTCCGGCGGCTCGTCGCTGATGTACTTGCCATCCGCGCTGATCGGCCGCAGCCGCGATCCGGAGCGGCGCGAGCGGCAAATGGCGGCTTTGGGGGCATTCGGGGCACCCACCGCCTATATGACCGAATCAGGCCCAGGCGGGGCTGCCACGGCCAGCGGCGGCGCCGACCGGCACGGTGTGGTGGCGGTAGGGACCGAACTCGGCGGTTCCGGCACAGTGACGCCGCCAGCGCTGCGCATTGCGGAGCGCGGGTTGCGTAATTTACTGGTGCATCTTGAAATCCTGCCGAAAACGGAGCGCCTCGAACCAGAGCGGCCCACGCGTTATTTCGAGGTTGGTGGACAGGATTATTACAGCTACACGCCAGAGCCGGGCGTGTTCGAGCCCACCGCGGAGCTGGGCGAGAGCGTCCACGGCGGCCAGATGGCCGGGCGCATCCATTTCCCGGAGACACCCTGGGCACCGCCCGCAGAGGTGCGATTCCAGCGCGATGGTGTGGTGCTGTGCAAGCGTATTCCAGGGCGTACCACCCGCGGGGATTGCCTGTTCCATCTCGGCACGCCGGTGTAATCTCGTAACGGCTCCATATCGGCCGATTTTCGGCATTCACGACCGCCGCGGGAGGGCATCGGATTGGGGCTGATGTTCGGCACATTGCTGATCGCCAATCGTGGCGAGATCGCGTGCCGCATCGTGCGGACCGCCCGACGCATGGGCGTTCGCACGGTTGCCGTGTATTCCGACGCCGATGCCGGTGCGCTGCACGTTCAGATGGCGGACGAAGCGGTGGCAATCGGCGCGGCGCCCGCGCCCGACAGTTATCTGAACATTCCCCGAATTATCGACGCAGCCCGCCGTAGCGGCGCGGATTCGGTGCACCCGGGATACGGGTTTTTGTCGGAAAACCCAGCGTTCGCGGAAGCATGCGCCGCCGCCGGGCTGATCTTTGTCGGGCCACCGGCTTCCGCGATGCGCGCGCTGGGATCAAAATCCGCAGCCAAGCAGCTTATGGCGGCATCGGGTGTACCGATACTGCCGGGATATCATGGCGACGATCAGGACCCCGAACGGCTCGCGGCGGCGGCGCGCGGCATCGGGTTTCCGGTGGTGATCAAGGCGGTCGCCGGGGGCGGCGGGCGTGGAATGCGCGTGGTTTCGGATCCCTCGGGTTTTGCCGCGGCATTGGCCTCTGCCCGCCAGGAAGCATCCTCTGCCTTCGGTGACGACCGCGTGCTGGTCGAGCGTTATCTGCAGTGCCCGCGCCATATCGAGGTACAGGTGTTCGCCGATAAGCACGGCAACGCGGTGCACCTGTTCGAGCGCGACTGTTCTACGCAGCGGCGACATCAGAAGGTGATCGAAGAAGCGCCGGCGCCGGGGCTTGATGCGGCACGCCGCGCCGCAATGGGCTCGGCTGCGGTGGCAGCGGCGAAGGCGGCCGGCTACGAGGGAGCCGGCACGGTGGAGTTCGTCGCGGACGCAGACGCGTTCTGGTTTCTGGAGATGAATACAAGGTTGCAGGTGGAACATCCGGTAACGGAGATGATCACCGGCTTCGACCTGGTTGAATGGCAGCTTCGCATCGCGGCCGGCGAACCCATCCCGGTGCCGCAGGAAGCCATCCGTCTCGATGGGCACGCGATCGAGGCCCGCCTCTACGCCGAGGACACAACACGCGACTTTGCTCCCTCCATCGGAGAACTGGCCGCATTGCGCCTGCCGACAGAACAGGATGGCGTGCGTGTTGACACGGGCGTACGGCAAGGTGATCGCGTGTCGATACATTATGATGCGATGATCGCCAAGCTGATCTGCCATGGCGCCACGCGGCCGGAAGCAATCCGCAAGCTGCGGAAGGCGCTGAATGAATCATTCATCGCCGGAGTGGCAAGCAATCTTGATCTGCTCGGACGAATTGCCGCACATCCCGTGTTCGCGGCAGGTGAGGTCGATACCGGCTTCGTTGCCCGCCACGCTGAAGAACTGCTCGGCACCCCCGAGCGGCCACCCGCCGAGGTGCTGGCAACCGCGGCCCTGACCATCCTGCTGGACGAACAGGCGGGCGCAGCGAAGCAAGCGGCTGAAAGCGCGGACCCGTATTCGCCATGGCATGTGCACGACGGATGGTGGCTGAACGCATCACCGGAACGGAGCCTCACCTTCGTCGCTGACGCCGCCGACTATCCGATAGGGCTGCGCCGGTCGGGGGCGGCCTGGCGTCTCGTCGTCGGAGATCGTGTGCTGAGATGCACAGCGTCCCGCCGCGCCGACGGTCTTCTGGCAATAGAGCTGGACGGCGTACGACATAACGTGCCGGCAGCGCAGCTCGGCGACAGGGTAGTGGTCCGCTGGGGCGGCACGACATGGCGACTGGCTCTGCCGAATCCGGCTGCGGCCGCCGAATTGGCTGATATGGCCTCAGCCGGACTCCCGGCGCCCATCCCCGGGCAGGTTACCGCCGTGAATGCGGTGGCCGGCCAGTCCGTCCGTCGTGGTGAAGTTCTGATCGTGCTGGAAGCAATGAAAACGGTGTTCCGGCTCAGTGCTCCAGCAGATGCGGTGGTGGCGGAGGTCACCTGCCATCCCGGTGAAACGGTCGAGGAAGGCCAGGTGCTGATCCGGTTCATGGAACCCGATGCCACGCAGACGTGATGGCAGCGGCAATGGGCGGATTGCAAATCGTAACCGGCGCTGCCGGCAGCCGGGGCTGGTCGTGGACGCAACAGCAGTTGCGCACCCGGTGATCGCAGCGCAACCTAGATGGCCCGCTATCGGCCAGCGTGACGCCACGTAACACTAATTATCAATCACGTAACTCGCGACTATGGGCAGAGCGTAGTGCGCAAGGCAGGCATTCCACGCGCGGGCCTGCCAATTTCAGGCGACATCCCAGATGGATACGTTGCTGGCGGTGATGTGTGACCATCAAGTTACGTCGGCAACTGTTCGTGCATGAAGGATACAAGCGATGAGAACGATTCTGTTTGCGCTGCTCGCAGTGCTGGCACTGTCGGTGAGCCAGGGTGCATTTGCCGAGGAGGGTGGCGGCGGCAATGGCGGTCACCACAGCTCGGTTATCAGCACGTCCCGCATGGGCTGAAGCTTTCCAGGAAACGCCCGGCGGTGGCGCCGGGCGTTATTCTGGCCAGACCCCGGGTTCTCACGCCGCCCGGGCCATCCCACGCAGCACATAATGCAGGATGCCGCCATGGCGAAAATAGTTGACCTCGTCTGCGGTATCGATCCGACAGATGACCGGCAGGGTATCCGACTTGCCGTTCGGACGATGAACGACCAGTGACAGCTCCATGCGTGGTCGGATCTCGTCCAGCCCGGTAATGTCGATCAGCTCCTCGCCGGTGATGCCCAGGCGCTTGCGGTCCATTCCTTCCTGAAACACCAGCGGCAGCACGCCCATGCCCACCAGGTTGGACCTGTGGATACGTTCAAAACTTTCCACGATCACGGCCTTGATGCCCAGCAGCAGCGTGCCCTTCGCCGCCCAGTCGCGCGATGAGCCGGTGCCGTATTCCTTGCCGCCGAACGCCACCAGCGGCGTGCCTTCCTGCTTGTAGCGCATCGCGGCGTCATAGATGGACATCTGCTCGCCGGACGGGATGTGTTTGGTGTAACCGCCTTCGACGCCGGACACCATCTCGTTGCGGATGCGGATGTTCGCGAAGGTTCCGCGCATCATCACTTCATGATTGCCGCGGCGGGATCCATAGCTGTTGAAGTTCCGCTCCAGCACCTGCCGTTCCAGCAGATACTCACCGGCCGGCGAGTTCTTGCGGATGGAGCCGGCCGGGCTGATATGGTCGGTGGTTATTGAATCTCCCAGCACAGCCAGCACGCGCGCGCCGGTGATGTCGCCGACCGGCGGCGGCTCCATGGTGATGCCCTCGAAATAGGGCGGATTTTTCACGTAGGTCGATCCATCTGACCAGCGATAGGTCTCGGTCGGTTCCACCTGCACCGCCTGCCACTGTTGCGGACCTTTGAACACCTCCGCGTACCGCTTCGCGAACTGGTCCCGCGACACGTCGGCGCGGATGATATCGGCGATTTCCTTGTTGCTGGGCCAGACATCACGCAGATAGACGGGCTTGCCGTCCTTGCCGGTACCGAGCGGCGCCGTGGTGATGTCCTCAGTCATCTTGCCGAGCAGTGCATAGGCCACGACCAGGGGCGGCGAGGCCAGATAGTTGGCGCGCACGTTCGGATGCACGCGGCCTTCGAAATTACGGTTGCCGGACAGCACGGCGACGGCGACCAGGTTGTTGTCCTCGATCGCGTCCGCGATCGGCTCCTCCAGCGGGCCGGAATTGCCGATGCAGGTGGTGCAGCCGTAACCGACCAGGTTGAACCCGATCGCGTCCAGGTCCTGCTGCAACCCCGACTTTTCCAGGTATTCGGTGACCACCTGCGAACCGGGGGCGAGAGAGGTCTTCACCCAGGGCTTCGGGGTCAACCCTTTCTCACGAGCCTTGCGGGCCACCAGGCCGGCGGCGACCAGCACCGATGGATTGGACGTGTTGGTGCACGATGTGATGGCAGCGATCACCACGTCGCCATGGGTCAGCGAATAGTTCTTGCCTTCCACCTTGGCGGAAATACCAACGTCATTAGCCGGTACCCCCAGGCTCTTGGTGAGCTCGGCCTTGAATGCGCTGGCGGCGTCTTTCAGGTTGACGCGGTCCTGCGGACGCTTCGGCCCTGCCAGGCTGGGTTGCACGGTGGAGAGATCGAGTTCGAGCGTGTCAGTGAACACCGGATCGGGGTTGCCGCTCTCGCGGAACAGGCCCTGTGCCTTGGTGTAGGCTTCCACCAGCGCGATCCGATGCGGATCACGCGCGGTCAGCCGAAGATAGTCCAGCGACACCTTGTCCACCGGGAAGAACCCGCAAGTGGCGCCGTATTCGGGCGCCATGTTGCCGATCGTGGCGCGGTCCGCCACCGGCAGTTCGTCCAGCCCAGGTCCATAGAATTCGACGAACTTCCCGACCACGCCCTTGCGCCGCAGCATCTGCGTAACTGTGAGGACGAGGTCTGTGGCGGTGGCACCTTCGGGCAGCTTCCCGGTCAGCCGGAAGCCGATCACGTCGGGGATCAGCATGGCGATCGGCTGGCCGAGCATGGCCGCCTCTGCCTCGATCCCGCCGACCCCCCAGCCCAGGATGCCGAGCCCATTCACCATGGTGGTGTGGCTGTCCGTGCCATAGAGCGTGTCGGGATA
>DATDIC010000589.1:0-7522 GCA_036521275.1 Acetobacteraceae bacterium | reverse complement strand
GTGCCGACCGATAGCTGGATGGGTGCCAGCGAACGACGCATCAGCAGAGCGAGCGCCAATCCGACCAGCGTCTGGCCCGCCATGCCCGAACCGACTACGAAGATCAGCGTCAACTTGACCGAATGAAAAAAGATCGCGTCGCTTGCCAGCCGCCTTGGATTGGCGAGGCCGGTGAACCACCAGGCCTGCGCGTGCGGCCCGATTAGCTGAAGGTTCGTGAACCCGAGATAAAGCGCGTAGGCGATCGGCCCGACGAACAGAAAGAACAGAAAACCTCCGGGCAGCGACAGCAGCAGGGCACTGCTCAACTCGAAGCGCGGCCTGTCCTGTCGATGGTCCAGTTGGAATTCAGAGCCGCCCCTCATCACGACCCCACCCCGCTAACCACCCCTTCACGCCGGTAGGCATTGTTCCCACCCCCAGCCCCGGAATTGCCGCTCCCGCAGGCAGTCGAACGCCGCTTGGAACGTTCCAGAACGGTAGGTGCGGCTCGCTTTCCCTGTCAAGCATTTAACAGGTCACCCTGAGGGCCGGGCCGTCCGCTGGACTTGGAACGTTCCATCGCATTAGGCTCTCCTGGTTTTCCAGCCACCAGCGGGAGCGCACCAGACGGATGTCCGGCGAGATTCTCCGCATCGAGAATCTAACCACCACGGCTGATCTCCCCGGCCGGCGGGTCGCGCTGGTGGAACAGGTCGCGTTTTCCATCAACCGCCACTGCACCACCTGCCTCGTCGGGGAATCCGGCTCCGGCAAAAGCCTCACCGCCCGTGCGATCATGCGTCTCATCGATCCTCCACTGCACGTCGGCCATGACGCGCACATCCTGCTGGACGGGCGCGATCTCATGTCGCTCTCCGAGGCAGACATGCGCCGCGTGCGTGGTGCGGACATCGCGATGATCTTCCAGGAGCCGATGAGCTTCCTGAACCCGGTCTATTCCGTCGGCGACCAAGTGGCAGAAACCCTCGTCTGGCACACCGGGCTGTCTCGCCGTGCCGCCCTGGACCGCACGCAGGAGCTGTTTCGTCTGGTCGGAATTCCCTCGGCCGAGCGGCGCATCAACCAATATCCGCACGAGCTGTCCGGCGGCATGCAGCAACGCGTCATGATCGCCATGGCGCTTGCCTGCGAGCCCAAGGTGCTGATCGCCGACGAACCGACCACCGCCCTGGATGTAACCATCCAGGCGCAGATCCTCGATCTCCTGCGCGATCTTCAGCAACGTCTTGGGATGGCGATCCTGTTGATCACCCACGATCTCGGCGTCGTCGCCGAAATGGCGACCGATATTGTCGTGATGTACGGCGGCGCCGTCGTCGAAACCGGCGCTACGGCGCAGGTACTCGAAACTCCCCACCACCCCTATACGGAGGCGTTGCTCCGATCGATCCCTCGCCTCGGCATGCGCCGCGACCAGCCGCTGCGAGTCATTCCCGGCCTCGTCCCGTCCCCGGATCAGCGTGGACGCGGCTGCCGCTTCGCACCACGCTGCACCCACGCTTTCCACGCCTGCACCGAGCCGCCGCCGATATTCGGTTCGGAGCACCGGGCCGCCTGCTGGCTGCTGGCCGAACCGACGCGCACTTCCGAGCGCACGCAGGAGTGGTCTGCTTGATGTCTGCATCCGCGCGCCCGCTGCTGGAACTGGAAGATCTGGTCGTTCACTACCCGATACACTCTGGCCTCTTGCAGCGGCAGACCGGCTGCGTGCGTGCCGTCGACCATGTGAGCCTCACTCTTTCTCCAGGCGAAACCCTGGGGCTGGTCGGCGAATCCGGGTGCGGCAAATCCACCTTGGGGCGAGCCGTGGTCGGGCTGGTCCGGCCCACATCCGGTACAATCCGCATCGACGGCGCCGATCGCACCCTGCTGGATCGCAGATCGCTCCGGCAGATGCGCCGCCAGGTCCAGATCGTGTTCCAGGATCCAGTCGGCTCACTGAACCCGCGCTTCCGCATTCGCGACATCATTCTGGAGGGACGCCGGATCCAGCACGTCAGGGACGGAAAACCGGATTCCGCGGTGGTACGGGACATCCTGCACAAGGTCGGCCTGACCGAAGACCTCGCCGATCGCTTTCCACACGAACTTTCCGGCGGCCAGCGCCAGCGGGTCGGGATCGCCCGCACCTTGGTGCTCGGCCCCCGTCTCATTGTCGCCGACGAGCCCGTCTCCGCGCTCGACGTCTCGGTCCAGTCGCAGGTGCTGAACCTGTTCGCCGAACTTCAGCGCGAATTTGGCCTGACCTATCTGTTCGTCGCCCATAATCTGGCGGTCGTCGCCTATATCGCGGACCGGATCGCCGTCATGTATCTCGGCAAGATCGTGGAGTTGGGACCGAGCGAACAGGTCATCTCCCGCCCGCTGCATCCCTACACGGTGGCTCTGTTATCGGCGGTGCCGGACGTGTCCGGCGGCTTTCGCAGCAATCGCCTGAAGCTTGCCGGTGAAATTCCCAGCGCCATCGCGCCGCCCAGCGGCTGCCGGTTCCGCACGCGCTGTCCGATCGCGCAGGACATCTGCGTGCGCGAGGAGCCCCCCCTTGTGTCCCATGCGATTGCCCACCGCGCGGCCTGTCATTTCGCCGGAGCGTTTTCCCAGCCGCCAGCAGCGCCACAGCACCACGCCACAGAAAGGACCGCGCCGTGATCCGCGCCTACCCCCGCTTCCCCACTTTGTTTCCCGGCGAAACGCTGGTGCTGCACGTCTCCACCACCAGCCCGCGCTTTCGGGTCGCGTTCTTCCGGCAAGGCGCGACTCTCGAACGTCTCATCAGCCCGCACCCGCGCCCGCTTCAAGGCATGGATATTCCCGATGGACCGCCGGACATCGATTGGGGCTGGCCCGGCTACGAGTTTGCCATCCCGCGCGACTGGCGCACCGGCGTCTATCTCGCCGTCCTGATCGAGATCGCGGCCGACGGGCGCGAATCGAGCCCCGACACCACCACCACGTTCGCCACCGAAGCAAAGGCGCTGTTCGTCCTCCGCCACGCCGGTCCGATCGCCGCCGGCACGCCGCTGTACAAGCTGTCCTGGGCCACCTTCGTTGCTTACAACGGCACCGGCTACGGCAGTCTTTACACGGAAGCCGTCTGGTCCCGAGAACAGCCCGCCCCAGGCTTCAAGGTCACTTGGCGACGGCCCGGCTGCGGCACTGGCGGCCTCGTCATGCCAGGCGATTCCGAGGATTTCTACGACACATCCTCGCGCCGCCAGACCTTCGAACACTGGGACGCACCGTTCGTGCGCTGGCTGGAAGCCGAAGGCTTCGCCCCGCACTATTGCACCGACTGGGACCTGCATCGCGATCCCGCGCTGCTTCGCCCGTATTCGTTGCTGCTGAGCACGGGACACGACGAATATTGGAGCGACCCGATGCGTGCCGCGCTCGATGCCCACGTGGCGCGTGGCGGCAACATCGCGTTCTTCAGCGGCAATATCTCCGGCTATCGCATCCATTTCACCGATGACGACACCGCCTTTACCTGCGCCAAGGTCATCCCGCCCACCAAGGACCCGGATCGCTGGACCCAGGATGCCTGGATACAAATCAACCCGGAGTGTCGCCTGACCGGGGTCGCCACGGCCTTCGGTGGCGGATGGTGGGACGGGAAGCGCCAGACCCTTGGATACACCGTGCAGCACGCCGCGCACTGGATCTTCAAGAATACCGGTCTCGCTGAAGGCGCCGTGTTTGGTGACGACGATGCGTTCCCCCTGATCGGTTATGAGGTGGATGGAGCTGCATTCCGTCGCAGGAACGGCCATGCCATCGCCACCGGCGAAAAAGGCACGCCGCGCGACTTCCTTATTCTCGGCATTGCCGAACTCAACCAGAACTGGGTCGCCTCGCGCGCCAATGCCGCGGCCACAATGGGACTTTACGTCAGTCCGCAAGGCGGCATCGTGTTCCAGGCGGCGACCACCGATTGGCCGATCCTGGTGCCGCGCAACAGGCACGTCGGACAGATCACGCGCAACATCGTGGACCGGATGCGCTGGCCCGCCGCGCGCATCGTCGGCCCACTACCGGCGCGTGCCGGCCGAACCCTGGCAGCCGTCGGAGAGACCGTAACGTTTCACATCGACACCGCCAACTTCGGCTACGCCGCGGATTACATCTGCGAGTGGGAAATCGCCGGTGCGCACCTGATTGAAGCAGACGGCTTAAAGGCGCGCGTGCAACTGCCGCCTGCAGCAGACTTCGTCACGATCTCCGCTTTTGCTGTGAAAGACGGCCAGCCTGTCGGCTTTGGTACGCGCAGTCTCCTGCCACTGACGGCTGAAGAGGCACTGAAACTGGATATGCTGATCAACATGCGGGAGATGGTCATGGCCGGCGAGCCATCCAATCCGCTCGTCAGCCCGACCCACGACCCCGCTGACCTCAACTGGCTGATCTTCTCCATCCGGGTGCCATGGATCCGCGAACGCGCCGAACGTCTGCAAGCGGCAGCAGCCAAGCTGATGGGGCGGCGGGGCGATGACTAGCAGATGAAGCGTGCCAGCGCCGGTCGCGGTGCACGCGCATATTGCGCCAGGGCAGGCACCGTGGTGTAGTCTCTGGAACGTTCCAAAAGACGGCTCCGGGAGCACGAACATGGCAGTCTCAACTCTCACCCGACGCAATTTCCTGGCTGCCGGCACGACGATCCTCGGCGCCGGCGCGCCGCTCAGCGCCTTTCTGCGCTCCGCTGCGGCGCGCGCCGCCGACACCCAGACCCTGACCGTCGGAACCAATATCCCCTTCACCACCTTGGATCCGAACACGATCAACACCTCGGTCTTCCCATTCCGCAATGCCGTATTCGATCCACTGATCGATATCCTCGTCACCGATATCGCCAAGTATCAGCTCGGGGACATCCAAACCGAGCTGGCCAGCGGCTACACGGTGAACAAGGATTTCACCGAGATACGCATGCGCATCCGTGACGGCGTGAAATTTCACGACGGTTCGGCAATGACGCCGGACGCCGTCGCCGCGGCGCTCAAATACGCCATCGATCCGAAGACCGGCGGCACCATGGCCGGCAGTCTTGCCGATATCGCCTCGGTTGCCGTCGATGGGAACGAGGTTGTGATGAAGACCTCCGCGCCCAGCGTCGATGCGCTGTACCGGCTGACCCTGTTCCGTGTGCAGGCGCCGAGCGGCTTCGCGCACAATGCCAACACCCCGATCGGCACCGGCCCGTTCAAATTCGTCGAATACGAGCCCGGAGACCACCTGACCTTGGAACGGTTTCCTGGCTACTGGAAACAGATCCCATCCAACATCAAGACGCTGACGTTCCGGTTCTTCACCGACCCGGAGGCTATGCTGAACTCGGCTCTCTCTGGCGAACTCGACATCCTGCAATTCGGGCTGCTCAAGGATGCCGGCGCGCTGAAGTCGGGCGGCTGGACCGCCTATGCCGCACCAATCGCCGACTATGAGATGCTGGTGCTGAACTACACCGACCCGAAATCGGCCCTCGGCAACGAGAATATCCGCCAGGCCATCGCCCGCGCGATCGACCGAAAGGCGATCGTGAAGAATGTGTACTACGACCTCGTGCAACCCATCACCATCCCGATGTCGCCCTCCAGCCCCACCTACGACCCGGCGATCGCCGCCGAATGGGATTTCAACCTGACGGCGGCAGCCGAGTTCGTGAAGAAATCCGGCATTGCCAACCCCAGCTTCAACCTGCGGACCGGCACGAACGATCCTGACGGACAGAAGATTGCGCAGATCGTCAAAGGTGACCTCGCCAAGATCGGCGTCACAGCGAATATCGCGCTCGTCGATCCCACGACACTGGTCAATGATGCCGTGATCGGAAACTTTCAGGCCAATGTCTATGCCTGCTCCATCGGTGTGCCGGAAGTGCAGGACTTCGAGGATTGCAGCGTCTATCGTCCCAACAAAGGCCCATTTTCCGGCGACAAGACTTTCCCGAACTACAAGCAGGCCTACTACGCCGCTGCCGCCGTGGTCGATCCCCCGGCACGCATCGCGGCTTTCAAGCACGTGTTCGAAATTCTCCACCAGGACGCCTGGGCCATCCCGATCTGCATGCGCGGGCTGCTCTGCGGCCAATCAAAGCAGACATCCGGCGTGGTCTACGACGCCAAGACCCACCTCGTTTACCAAGGCATCGTGAAGTCCTGATCCCGTGTGGGCCTTCATCGGCCGCCGCATCCTGGTCGCCGTCCCGGTGCTCTTCGGCGCCTCGATCGCGCTGTTCCTGCTATTATACGTGCTCCCCGGCGATCCGGCGGCGTTCGTGCTGGGCGACAGCGCGACACCAATACAGCTCGCCACGCTGCGTCACACGCTCCGCCTCGATCAGCCCATTCCGCTGCAATATCTCTACTGGCTGGGCAGCCTGTTGCGCGGCGATCTCGGCGACTCGCTGGTCAACGGCTACCCAGTCGCGCGGCTGATTGCGCAACGCCTGCCGGTCGCCCTGCAACTTACCGCCGGATCGCTGGTGATCGGCTGCACTCTCGGCGGCGCTGCGGGCATGATTGCCGGCATCCGCCCGGATAGCAGGCTGGCGCGCCTGATCGATTTCCTCAACGCCACTGCAATCGCAGTGCCCGTATTCTGGCTCGGCCTGCTACTGCAGATTCTGTTCGCCGTGAAACTCGGCTGGCTCCCCGCCGGAGGCTATGTCGCGTTCACGACCGACCCCGTCCGCTGCATCCGCTCGCTGGTATTGCCCTGCGTCACGCTCGGGATCGGCACCGCGGCCGTACTGGCGCGCTTTCTCGCGAACGGCATCGCAGAGAGCCTGCACCACGATTTCGTCCTCACCGCCCGGGCAAAGGGCCTGCCGCCGAGGCGCATTTTGCTGAAGCATGTTCTGCGCAACGCCGTGATCCCAGCAATTACAGCGCTCGGTATCCAGTTTGGACGGCTGATCGGTGGGGTGGTCCTGACCGAGGCAGTGTTCAATCTCCCTGGACTGGGCACGCTGTTGTGGACCGCTTTGGTGCAACGCGACTATTTCGTAATCCAGGCGGTGACGCTGCTGGCCGTGGCGGCGTTCATCCTGGTCAACCTTGCAACGGATATCGCGTACGGCGTCATCGATCCGCGTATCCGCGCCGGGCGGCTATCGAGATGACCGAACTGGTCGTGGCTACCTCCCGAACTCCGATACGCCTTCCCCGACTGCGTATGGGCGAATGGATATCTGCGATCTTTCTTGCAGCACTTGTGCTGATTGCCCTCACGGCTCCCTGGATCACGCCGTTCGATCCGCTAGGCCAGGACCTGACCAACGCGCTTGCGCTGCCGACGCTCCGGCATCCGCTCGGTACCGACGATCTCGGCCGTGACATTCTCAGCCGCTTGATGCTCGGTACGCGTGTCTCGATCGAGGTGGGATTCGGCTCTGCGCTGCTCGCTTTGCTTGTGGGCACCAGCCTTGGTCTGTGGGCCGCCTATCGTCGCGGCATCGTTGCCGGTGCGGTCATGCGCATCTCCGACGTCCTGCTGGCGTTTCCCGCCGTCCTGCTTGCAATGA
>DATDIC010000588.1:0-2097 GCA_036521275.1 Acetobacteraceae bacterium | reverse complement strand
AGGTCCGCATCGGCAACTGTCTTGACCTCATCGACCCCCAGGAGAACGTCTACGACGCGGTCGTCACTGACGCACCTTACTCGATCGGGCTGCATGGCTATGCATGGGATAGCACCGGCATCAGCTTCTCTGCCGCGCTGTGGGACCGCCTGTTCCGTGTGCTGAAGCCCGGCGCCTACATCGCGTTCTTCGCCGCCGAGCGGCTCTACCACCGCGTGGCGACGGCCTGTGAGGACGCTGGGTTCATGCTCTATCCATTTCTGGGCTGGCGGTTCCGTGACGGGTTGCCCAAGCCGATCAACCTCTCGGAGTTGTTCGATCGTGACAATCTGGCGGAACGTGACATTGTCGGCATGCGCCGTGGGTCTGGTTTCACCCAAGCCAATGTCGATCATGGGCTACAAAACCGCTCGCATGTCAGCTTCGCCATGCATGCCCGTCACGTCTCGCAGGAAGCGCAGGACTGGCGCGGCTACTACTACGGCATCAATGCACTGAAGCCCGGACTGGAGCCGATCCTGCTGGCACAGAAACCGATCAGCACGGAACGGGTGATCGACAACATCCGACTGTGGGGCACCGGTGCCCTCAACATCGGCGCCTTGCAAGATCGTTACGGCGTGTGGCCGAGTAACATTTTTCCGCATCGCAAAGCGCAGAAGGCGGACCATCAGTCGGATCATCCCAGCGTCAAACCGGTGCCGCTGATGGAGGACATTTGCACGTTGGTCTGCCCTGGTGGCGGACGCATCCTCGATCCATTTGCCGGCACCGGCAGTACCGGTGTCGCGGCACGTAACAAGAACTTCGATTGTGTTTTGATTGAGCAGGATGCGGCGATGGTGCGAGTCATAGAGGATCGGCTCAGGCCGGCGTGAATGGTTTTCTCGGGGCTTGCTGCCATCCGCGACCACCGCTGCGCGCGATCGGCCTCAGTGCGGAACTGCTCGCAGTTCAGCTGCTCGATCTGGAGCGTGCCGGCGATACGCCTTTCGCCGACGCCAATACTGGTGGGGTCCAGGAGAATGCTACCCTCGAGATGTTCATGTCGGCGGCGAGCTGGCGAACGGGTGTTGCGACCTTGGATCTTCGCTCCGCGATCAACGCACGTCCGCCGCCAGCAGCTTCGGCAAACTGATCCTGGCCAGTCGGCCGCGACCGCGGACGGGCCTCGGCCTACTACGGCTTGGCGCTGCTCCGGCGTCTGGTTCCGATTGTTGATCCGCCCAGGCTCGGAGCCGAGGAAGCCGCCGAGATTGATCGACTTGGCGGTAAGTGACATCGGCGGTCACTATTGGGCGTTTCTGCCCGTGGTCCCCCTCGAGATTCCCCTCCACGTCGCGTCCGCCACCGTGGTCTGCCTCCCGAGCCGTAGATCAAAATGCTGTAGCGGGACCGTGCGACCGAGTGCAGCCGACGCCTCACGAGCTAGACCAGATGTTCGCCTGAGATAGGGCGACCCGTCTCACAGTATGCAGAGGGTTGCGCCGGGATGTCCGGTGCCGAGCCTCATGCATAGGAGACGGGCCTTGAAGCAGCTTCACGTACATCGGGCTGGATGTGCACAAGGAGACGATAGCGGTGGCGCTCGCCGAGGCGGGCAAACGGAATGAAGTGCGTGAGTATGGCAAGATCGCGAACACGCCGGCTGCGGTGAAGGCGTTGGTTGCAAAGTTGGCACGCAATGGCCACGAGTTGCGGTTCTGCTACGAAGCCGGACCTTGCGGTTACGGCATTCAGCGACAACTGACAGCCTCAAAGCACGACTGCATCGTAGTCGCTCCCCGGCGATGGCTCGCCGGCCTGCGGTTCGAGCACGCGGTGCATCACATCGTGCTCGAAGGCTGCATTGCAGCGGTCGAGGCGGCAACGGCCCGGCGCGACCGTCTGGAAGCCCACATCGCAGCGGCGCTGCCGGACCGCAGCGGCGCTGCCGGACTGGTCGCTCGCCATGGTGGTGCACGCGCTGCAGGCGCTGCGCGACATGGCGCTGGTGGCAGCGGCAACGCTGGTTGCCGAACTTGGTGACATCACGCGCTTCGCCAATCCACGCCAGCTCATGGCGTATCTTGGCCTGGTGCCGTCCGAGCACTCCAG
>DATDIC010000587.1:0-9610 GCA_036521275.1 Acetobacteraceae bacterium | reverse complement strand
AGGCTGCCCCTGGCCGACGGCAATGATCCGCCAGTGCTCGAAGCCGTCCGGGCGATGATCGACCGGGTGCTGATCTGGCGGCCCGAAACCGATGGCGAGCCGCCGCGGATCGAGCTGATCGGCGAACTGCTTGCTATGCTTCAGGCCGGCCTTGGCGGGACAACCGCCTCGGAGTCCGCCGTAAGCCTTGATCCCACGTTTGCCACGGCCGTGCGTTCGGTAAAGGACGGCACACGGGCAGAGCCCCTGGCCTTTCTTGCGTCGCGTGATTTCCTGCATTCGGCGGTACTTCGGCGACTCGGGGCGGGGGGTAGTCTGGGGGCATGAACATGCTTGTCCCCGTGGGGCGGCAGCAGCCCTCCCTGACTGACTACGAGATCATCCGGGCAACCGGCCGCGGTGCTTTCCACAACGGCGATTACTACGTCGCGGTTGGTCGTGTGCGGCAAGTGACGATCAGCGAAGATGGCAGCGTGATCGAGGCGGAAACGCAGGGCAGCGCCCGGCGCCCGTATGGCCAGCACGTCGTCTTGCGCCGGCGCGACGGGTCGGGGCTGGAGATCCGGGGTATTTGCACATGCCCTGTTGGATTCAACTGCAAGCATATTGCAGCCGCCCTGATCGCGGCGCGGCGCAAGGCTCAGGCGAGCGGGACGACGCTGGTGGCGTTATCGACGGCTGCTTCGCCCGGCCGGGCGGTGCGTGCCGATCCGCCGATGCCGTTGGAGCTGGGGCGCTGGCTGAACGAGCTGAACCGCCTGACGCCCGCCGACACGTCGGAATCGGCGGGACCGCGTCAGCAGGTTATCTATGTGTTAAGCCCCCGCGCTGTGTCGCGCGGCATCGATCTGCTGGAAATCCAGCCGTTCTCCGCGTATCTCCGCAAGACCGGCGAAACCGGCAGCGCGCGGCTGCTGGGCGCCGAGCGATGGTCCATAGTGAGCATGCCGGCCTGGGCGGATGCGGCGGATCGTATCATTCTCAACCGGCTGTATAATCGCCGGAGCAATGTGCCGTCGCCCGAGGATGATCCGCCGGAGACGCTGCGGCGTGTGCTGGATACGGGACGCGCGCGATGGATGGACAGCAAGGGCGTGGTGCTCTCGGGAGGATCGGCGCGTGCCGGGCGTCTGAACTGGCGCATTCACGACGATGACGGCAGCCAGGGGCTGACGATCGAGCTGGACGGAGAGGCGCGGCCGATCCGGATTCCGGCGCCCTGGTACATAGAGCCGGACAGCGGCCAGATGGGGCCGATCATCCTGGATATTCCGCAGCCGGTCGTCGGCCCGTTGCTGGCGGCGCCGCCGATCCCGGCATTGCAGTCAAATCAGGTGCGGGAAGAGCTGTTGCGCCGCTTTGGCGATGTGGCGATCCCGATGCCGGCCGCGATGCCACCGCCCGAGGTGATCGAGGCGGTGCCGGTCCCGTGCCTGCGGCTGATGGCTGGCACGGGCCAGGAGGCGGGCAGTCAACCGGCGACGGTCCGGATCGCGCCTCCGGCGCTCGCCCGGCTGTCGTTCCGCTATGGTCCGGTGAGCGTCGGATATCGCCAGGCGGTGGAGGTGATCGGGGCCGGCGGCCGGTTCTATCGGGTGGCCCGCGCCGACCGGGCGGAATCCGAGGCGGCCGAGACGCTGATGGAGAGCGGGTTCCGTCGTCTCGGCGATGTGTTTTCCTTCGTTTTCAGGCAGCCGAACGCGGACGATTTCATGCTGGCCGATGATGACGGCTCAGCCTGGCTGGGCATCATGATCGAGGATGTTCCGCGGCTGCGTCGCGACGGCTGGGAGATCATCATCGATGCCGATTTCCCGCTGCGTGTGCTGGAAGTCACCGGCGATGTCACGGCCGAGTTGGAAGAAGGCTCCGGCATCGACTGGCTGGAGTTGCATCTCGGCGTGGTGGTGGAGGGCGAGCGGCTGGACCTGGTTCCCGGCCTGGTGCGGATGATCGCCGCCACGCAGGGTGGCAACCTGGTTGAGATGCTCGAGGGCGCGGCGGACGATGCACCGTTCGTGCTGCCGTTGCCGGATGGGCGGCTGCTGTCGATTCCGCTCGGTCGCATCCGCACCATGCTGTTCGCGTTGTCGGACCTGTTCGGCGGCGGTGCGATCGACGCGGAGGGTGATCGCGTCGGGTTCTCGCGGTTGGAAGCGGCCGATCTTGCGGCGCTGGAATCGGCGGCGCCGGACCTGGTGTGGCAGGGAGGCGAAATCCTGCGCACGCTGGGCCGGCAGCTTCGAGAGGCGGGCGGATCCATCCCCAGCGTGTCCTTGCCGGCGGAGTTTCGCGGCGTGCTGCGGCCGTACCAGGCGCAGGGTCTCAACTGGCTGCAATTCCTGGCCGGCGCGGGAATGAGCGGGGTGCTGGCCGACGACATGGGGCTGGGCAAGACGGTGCAGACCTTGGCTCATTTGAGCATCGAGAAGGAGGCGGGGCGGCTCGATCGTCCGGCGCTGATCGTGTGCCCGACCAGCCTGGTGGCGAACTGGGCGCTGGAGGCGGAGCGGTTTGCTCCCGCGCTGCGCGTGCTGGTGCTGCACGGGCCGGAGCGCAAGCAGTTTTTCGCCGGGATCGGCGAGCATGACGTGGTGATAACCAGTTACAAGCTTATCAGTCGCGACGAGGCGGTCTTGACCGCGCAGGAGTGGCACGTTGTTGTGCTGGACGAGGCGCAAACCATAAAGAACCCGCTGGCGGAAACGACCAGGCTGGCGTGCAGCTTGAAGGCGCGGCACCGGCTGTGCCTGTCGGGCACGCCGCTGGAGAACCATCTGGGCGAGCTTTGGTCGCTGTTCAATTTCCTGTCGCCGGGCTTTCTGGGATCGGCGAAGTCGTTCCGCCGGCGCTATCGCATGCCGATCGAGAAGCACGGGGACGAGAGCCGTCGCGGTTTGCTGGCGAGGCGGGTGCGCCCGTTCCTGTTGCGGCGGACGAAGGAAGATGTTGCCCCCGACCTTCCGCCGAAGACCGAGATGCTGGAACCGGTGGAGCTGGAGGCGGCGCAGCGCGCCATCTATGACAGCATCCGGATGGCGATGCATGCCAGGGTGCGGCAGGCGATCGCCGAGCGGGGGCTGGCCCGTTCGGGCATCATTATCCTCGACGCGCTGCTGAAGATGCGCCAGGCGTGCTGCGATCCGCGGCTGCTGAAGATGCAGGCGACGCGGCGGGCGAAGGCGGGCTCCGCCAAGCTGGAGCGGCTGATGGAACTGCTGACGACGCTGCTGGAAGAAGGGCGGCGCGTGCTGGTGTTTTCGCAGTTCACTTCCATGCTGTCGCTGATCATTCCGCGGCTGGACGCCGCCAACATTCCGTTCGCGCTGCTGACCGGCGATACGGTGGATCGCCAGACCCCGATCCGGCGGTTTCAGTCCGGGGAGGTGCCGGTGTTTCTGCTGAGTTTGAAGGCCGGCGGCACGGGGCTTAACCTGACGGCGGCGGACACGGTGATCCATTACGATCCGTGGTGGAATCCGTCGGTCGAGAACCAGGCGACCGACCGCGCGCATCGCATCGGGCAGGACAAGCCGGTGTTCGTCTACCGGCTGGTTGCCACAGATACGATCGAGCAGAAGATGGAGCTGCTGAAGGCGCGCAAGCGGGCGCTGGTCGCGGGCATACTGGAGGCGGAGCGGGGTGGTGCGCTGCGGATGACGGAGGCTGATATCGAGCTGCTGTTCGGTTGAGGTTTCATCCCAGCACGATGGCGTTGCGCAGGCGGATCGGCGCGCCGACGCCGCGCAGCGGTTCGATGCCGGCGCCGGTGCCGCGGATCAGCAGGGTGCCATAGTTGAAGATGCGTCCGCCGATGCCCTGCATGACATCGACGGTTTCGATGCGCGCAACATTCATCTCGACCGTGTAGCGCGAGAGCAGGCCGCGCTTGTAGATGACGCGCCGATCGGTCACCACGATTTCCGTGCTGCGCCGGCGAAGCCATTCGGCAAGGAAGGCGAGCACCGCGACCGCGCCGATCACCGCCGCTGCGTAGAGGCAGTAGCTGCGCTGCGGCTGCTGTGCGGCGACGGCTATCGCGACCACGCACACGGCGATCGCGATGAGTGCCAGGACGACGGACGGCCAGTAGATCGACCAGTGAATGCGGCCGACTTCCTTTACGGTTTCGTCCGGTTGCAGAACTTTTGTGTAGTAGACCATGGTGAAACGTTACACGGCGCGTGGCGGAGGGAAATCCGGCGGCCCTACAATTTGCCGAGATGCGCCAGGGCGTGCCACTGTGCGCGGTCATTGCGAAGCAGGCCGTAATGCAGGCTTCCGTCACATTGCGTGCCGCGATCGGGCCGTACGCGCATTTGCGCGCATTGCGGACGGGGGCGGTGGTTTCGCCGCGGATCGCGTTCGAGTTCGTTGATGTGGCGCCGATCGTGCGGGCGTTTCCGCGCATGCTGCGGGCACAGGAGTTCGACGTCTGCGAGATGGCGGTGACCGCGTTGGCGCAGGCGCACGCGTTCGGCAAGCCGGTGGCTGGATTGTCGGCCGTGGTGATGCGCGGGTTCCATCATGGCGCGTTGCAGTGCCCGGTGGGGTCGCCGCTGCACGGGCCACGGGACGTCGTCGGCCGCCGGATCGGCGTGCGGTCCTGGTCGCAGACGACCGGGGTGTGGGTGCGGGCGATCCTGCGGCACGAGTATGGGGTGCGGTATGACGCGATGACGTGGGTCACGGAGGAGGGCTCCCATGTAGCGGAGTTTCGCGATCCGCCCTTCGTTACGCGTGCGCCGGCTGAGGCGGACCTGGCGACGATGCTGCTGGACGGGCGGATCGACGCCGGGATCGCGTTGCGGGGGATGGATGCGGGGAAGACGCGCAGCGTGATCCCGGACGCGGATGCGGCGGCGGCGGACTGGTTTCGCCGGACCGGTATCTATCCGGTGAACCACGTGATGTCGGTGCGGCGGGAACTGCTGGAGATGCATCCCTGGCTGGCGGGCGAGCTGATGGCGCTGTTCGCGGAAGCCAAGCGGGTTGCGCCGCCGGTGTCTGATCCGGTGGTTGGCGCCGATCCGCTGCCGTATGGGCTGGCTGCCAACAAGAGCGCGATCGAAACGGCCATGCGGTTCGCGGCCGAGCAGGGATTGATCCCGCGCGCCTACGCGGCCGAGGAGTTGTTTGCGGCGTAACTTGTTGCCCAGGGAGAAGACATGACGGACATACCTCGCCTGAATGGCGTGATCCGCGCGCTGGAAGCAGGATCACCGGCGTTCGTGCCGTTCACCAGCGCGGAGATCGGCAATGCGCTGACCTTCAGTGCGTCGAAATGCGACGGGGTGGTGTTCGAGATGGAGCACAACCCTTATGACGTGAAGGCGCTGCGTGATTGCCTGCAATACATGCTGAACCGGCGGCAGATTGCCGGCAGCGGCAGCATTGCGCCCGCGGTGACGCCGTTCGTGCGCATTCCGCCGAATGGTGGCGAGCAGAGCCAGTGGATCGCGAAGCAGGTGCTGGATGTCGGTGTGTACGGCGTGGTGTGGCCGCATGTCAGCACGATCGAGGATGCGCGCAGTGCGGTGGCGGCGTGCCGGTATCCGCGGCCGGAGGATGCGGCGCTGTATGAACCGGCGGGACAGCGCGGCGATGCTCCGACGGCGCCGGCGCGCTACTGGGGGTTGACGGCGCAGGAATACTATCAGCGGGCCGATGTATGGCCGCTGAACCCGGCCGGCGAAATCCTGGTGGTGATCATGTGCGAGGAGAAGCGGGCGATCGGCAACCTGCCGAAGATGCTGGAGCAGGTGCCGGGCATCGGCGTGGTGCTGATCGGGGAGGGCGACCTGTCGCAGGACCTGGGGTATCCGCGGCAATACGACCATCCAACGGTTGCATCAGCAATCAACGAGGTGCTGGCGATCTGCAAGCAGTACAACGTGCCGTGTGGGCATCCGCATGTGGATACGAAGAACGTGGTGCCGCTGCTGGCGCAAGGGTTTCGCTGGCTGATGCCAGGCCCGGTGACGTCATTCGCGGCGGTGGAGACGGGGCGGCAGGCAGCCGGTCGGGCGTGAGGGGAGAGATGGCATGATCGTCGATGTGCACGCGCATTATACGCAGGCGTCCGCCAAGCTGGACGCGTATCGCGGCCGGCAGGTGGGATCGCAGAACAAGCCGGTGAAGGGTTCACTGGGCATCAGCGATGACGAGATCGTGGCGTCGCTGCGGGGCAACATACAGCAGATGAAGGACCGGGGGATCGACCGGCTGATGTTCTCGCCGCGGGCGTCGGGGATGGGGCATGATTTCGGCAACGAGCTGGTCAGCCGGTACTGGACGGAGGTGAACAACGACCTGATCGGACGGGTGTGCAAGTTGTTTCCGGAGCAATTTTCGCCGGTGGGGCAGTTGCCGCAGACACCGGGGGTGGGCCCGGGGAATTGCCTGGAGGAGATGGATCGCTGCGTGCAGGAGATGGGGTTCGTCGGGTTCAATATAAACCCGGATGTGTCGGGGGGAGCGCAGCCGTTCACGCCTTCATTGGGGTCGGAGTGGTGGTATCCGTTGTGGGAGAAGATGGTGGCGCTGGACGTGCCGGGGATGATCCATGCCAGCTCCACGCTGAATCCCGGGCTGCACGTGAATGGCTCGCATTACGTGAACTGGGACACCGCGGCGGTGGTGGAGCTGTGCAATTCGCGCGTGTTCGATGATTTCCCGAAGCTCAAGCTGATTGTTCCGCATGGCGGCGGGGCGATTCCGTTCCAGTGGCGGCGGCATTCGGCGCTGCACGAGCTGTCGCGCAAGCGCCCGTTCGAGGAGATGGTGAAGCATCTGTATTTCGACATGGCGATCTATGACCAGGACTCGATGGAGCTGCTGGTGCGGCGGATGGGGGCGGACAATGTGCTGTTCGCCAGCGAGATGTTTGGCACGGCGAAGGCAACGGACCCGAGCACCGGGCGCTGCTATGACGATACGGTGCCGTTCGTGAAGGCGATCACGTGGCTGTCGGAGGAGGATCGGTACAAGCTGTTCGAGGGGAATGCGCGGAAGCTGTATTCGCGGGCGCGGTTTTAATCCTGCGGCGCGCGGAAGCAGGTGGCGAGGTGATCGTTCACCATGCCTGTTGCCTGCATGAAGGCATAGCAGATCGTAGATCCGACAAAGCTGAGGCCGGCTTTCCGCAGGCTTTTGCTCATGTGGTCGGAGAGGTCGGTGCGGGCAGGGATGTCCGCCGCGCGGCGCCGGCGGGTCACGATGGGGGTGTTGTTCACGAACGACCATAGGTAGGCGTCCAGGCTGCCATGCGTTTCGATCGCGCGCAGCGCCGCCTGCGCGTTGGTGCGGACGGAGAACACTTTCAGCCGGTTGCGGATAACGCCGGATTCGCGCAGCACGGTTTCCAGTTCGTGGTCCGACATGGCGGCAACGCGGGCGATATCGAAGTTGTGGAAGGCGCGGCGATATTCGTGACGGCGGTCGAGGATGGTGCGCCAGGACAGGCCGGCCTGGGCGCCTTCCAGCGTGAGCATTTCGAACAGCCGGCGGTCCTCGTGCAGCGGCACGCCCCATTCCTGGTCGTGATACGCGATCATTGCCGGGCTGCTGCCGTCAGCCCAGCCACAGCGGGTGATCGTTGACGCTGCGGCGGGGCCATCGCTACGTTCCAGCGGCGCTGAAGATGGAGTGCGGCTCATGGGCGGATCGCGGTTTGCCTATCAGATCGCGGCGGTGGGTGAGCAGGGATTGTCGGACGCGGAGATGTATCGCGAAGCGGTGATCGACGCCACCCTGTTGTGCGAGCTGGGCTACGACGCGGCCTGGATCGTCGAGCATCATTTCAGCGACTATTTCCCGCATCCCAATCCGCTGATGTTCCTGTCGCATCTGGCGGCGGAACTGCCGGGTTTCGGGCTGGGTACCGCGGTGATGGTGCTGCCGTGGTACAATCCGATCCGCTTCGTGGAGGATCTGTCGATGCTGGCGGCACTCAGCACGGGGCCGCTGCATATCGGCATGGGGCGTGGGACGGCGAAATCGGAGTATGACGCGTTCGGGGTGAACATGGCGGAGGCGCGTGAGCGGTTCCGCGAGACGTGGGAGTTTACCCGTGCGGCGCTGGCGGGCGATGCAGTTGCTTACGATGGGAAGCATGTGCAGGTGCCGCGCCCGCTGCGCATTCGTCCGCGCGTGGAGGCGAGCCGCATCCAGTTTTATGGTGCGATCGGCAGCCTGGAAAGCGCGGAGGTGATGGGCGAGCTCGATCTGCCGCCACTATGCCTGGCGACGTTTCCCGACCATCTGCTGGCGCGCATCCTGACGCGCTGGCAGGATCGCATGCGCGCGCGGGGATGCTGTGCGGAGGCGACGTTTCCGATCTCGATCAAGGGGTTCGTGGCACCCACGGAGGAGGAGGCGCGCGAGCTGGCGTTGACCTATTTCCCGCGCTATTTCCAGCTTCAGGTCGATCATTACCAGGCGGACCAGGCGCCATGGGGCGATATTCCCGGATATGAGCAGTTCAACCGAATTTTCGGCAACCTGAAGAAGCTGACCGAGCCGGCCAACCTGGGGCCGTACATGGAGATGAACCTGGTGGGATCGCCGGAGATGGTGGCGCGGCGGGTGCGGGCGCTGGAGGCGATCGGGTTCAATTACTTTCTGATATCGAACGCAACAATTGGCGTGCCGCGGCGGGTGCGGCACCAGACCATCCGGCTGTTTGCGGACGAGGTGGTGCCGCGGCTGCGCGAGGCGAGGGTGGTGGAGGTAACGGCATAGCCATGCCGCCAGAGATTGCGCGGTTGCGTCACATGCTGGCCGAGGCGCAACGGGTGGTCGTGTTCACCGGGGCGGGGATCAGCACGGAATCGGGCATTCCGGATTTCCGCGGCCCCGGTGGGATCTGGACCAAACAGAAGCCGATCTATTTCGACGCTTTCCTTGCATCCGAAACCGCCCGGCGGGAGACCTGGCGGCGGCGCTTCGAAAGTGATCCGGTGATGCGGGCCGCTCGGCCAAATCGCGGACACGCGGCGGTGGCGGAGCTGGTGCGCGAGGGGAAGGCCGCCGCGGTGATCACGCAGAATATCGACGGGCTGCACCAGGTGTCCGGCGTGCCGGCAGAGAAGGTGATCGAGCTGCACGGCAATACCACCTATGCTACGTGCCTTGACTGCGCGCAGCGATATGAGATCGAGGCGCTGCGTCCGGCGTTCGAGCGGACGGGCGAGGCACCGGTGTGCGATCTGTGCGGCGGGTTGGTAAAGAGCGCAACTATCTCGTTCGGCCAGGCCATGCCGGCGGCAGCGATGCGCCGGGCGGAGCAGGAGACGCTGGTGGCGGATCTGTTCCTGGCGGTGGGATCGTCGCTGGTGGTGTACCCCGCGGCGGGGTTTCCCGAGCTTGCCAAGCGGAACGGAGCAGCCTTGGTGATTGTGAACCGCGACCCGACGCCATTGGATGACCTGGCCGACCTGGTGGTCAATCGGGCGATCGGGGAGACGCTGGGCACGGCGGTTGGGATGCAATAGCGCGCGGTCGGTTCCGGGTGAGACGATCTGGCGGCGGATCGCGTGCTGGTTCCGGTGGGTGCCAGCGGGGGGGGTGTTCGTGCTGAGTTCGCGTTTGTGCGAGCAGGGGTTGGATT
>DATDIC010000586.1:0-16640 GCA_036521275.1 Acetobacteraceae bacterium | reverse complement strand
CAACCTGCTGCTGGGCATCCAGGCCGACAGTGGCACGACGATGGTTTTCATCAGCCACGACCTGGTTCTGGTGCGCTACCTCGCAGACGAGGTGGTGGTGATGTATCTCGGCCGGGTGATGGAGTCGGGTCCGGTGGAGGCGCTGTTCGCACCACCCTATCATCCGTATACGGAGGCGCTGCTGTCAGCGGTGCCATTGCCGGAGCCGGGTTCGGGCGGCAGGCGCATCCGGCTGGAGGGGGAAATCCCCAGTCCGCTGGACCCGCCGCCGGGGTGCCGCTTTGCCGGACGGTGCCCGCGCAAGGTGGGGCCGGTGTGCGACACGGTGCCGCCGCCCGCGCGGGAGGGGGCAGAGGGGCATTTGATCTTCTGTCATATCCCGATCGAGGAGTTGCGGCTTGTACCGGCGGTGTTCGAGCGGGGCGATGCGGAGCTGGTGAACGTCGGCGCCGAATGAGCGCCGGAGTGGTTGCGCCTTGCCTGCACCGCATGATGCTGCCGTGTTCGGCTGCCGGAAGGCTTCTACCCGTGGGCGAAGCGATATACCGAGCCGAGCAGATCGAATAGGTCGAGCAGTCGGGCGACGTAGTGGTCGTGCACGACGTAGGCCGGCGCCTGCGGGTCGAGCATCTGCCGCTCCAGCGCGTCCAGCATCCGGTGCAGGCGGCGGGCGTGCAGTCCCGTGCGGCGCTGCACCGGGTCTGAAACCAATCCGGCGAAGGCCGCCACGCAAGCGGCGCCAACCATCAGGCCGCCGGTCAGCCCGGTTACCAGCACAACCGAGGACGCGACCGGGAACATCGCATACCAGACGCCGCCCAGCCCGGCACCGAACGGGAAAGAGGCGATGGCCGATTGCTGCGCGAGCAGAGCGGCGAGCGCGGGTCCCAGCGTGACTGCGCCGGGCGTGAGCTGCTTCAAAGCCATGGCGCCGGAGCTGAGCGTCAGCAGCGAGGTGGTGATCTCGGCGGCGGCGGCGCGCGTCGCGGCATAACTGCCCATCGCTTCCGTCAGCCGGGTGCGGAACCAGGGGTCATCGGCGCGGCGGCCGATGGCGGCCAGCGTCGGCTCGGCAAACGCGAGCAGCCTGGGATCGGACAGAATGGTTTCGCTCAGAACGTCGTGGGCGGGGGTCGTGCCGGGCTGGGGCAGTTGCAGCAGATCGGTGTGGATGAGGCTTTCGATCCGGCGCGACACGTCGGTGCGCAACACCAGGTTGCGGCGCGCCAGGTCGTGCCCGAGACCCGTTGCGCCCAGCTTGCCAGCCAGCGTGCCGGTCGCCTTCATCGCGGCATGGGGCGCAGCCAGCAAAAGATTTGCCGGCGCGCGCAGGATATCCAGCCCAACTGCCGCACGATGCAGGTGAAGAGTGCCGCGCAACGAGAAATGCCGGTCCACGAAGTCCTGCACCCGGGCGTGGCGGGTGACGAAGTAACGGCGGATACCGTCCTCCACGGCGGCGGCGATCAGCGCATCGGGCGGCAAGGGCATCGATCCAGCCATTGCCGGCAATATAGGGGGGCCCGCCCAGGCGGGGGAGAGTGGTCGATCGGCGGCCTAGGCCGGGGGAAGCGGCTGGCCGTCCAGGTCCTCGGCGCGTTCCACCTTGATGAGCACGGCAAAGCCTTTCTTCTCCGGATCACGATCTTTTTCGGGCTGGACCAAGCGCCGCCATACTTCTTCATAGGCTGCGCCGGATTTGTGCACTGCGGCCGTTCCGTAGAAGCGGGCGATGCCGCCCTTGGGCAGCGTGCCGTCGGCGCGGAGCGAGGGTTTGCGAAAATAGACGGTGACCTTGGTGCCGTCCTTCAGGTTCTGATTGGTGGATCCCTTGCCACGCTCCCACAACGCAAGATGCTCGTCATCATAGACCATCGTGCTGCCGCGCGGGCTGACCTGCGCATAGCCGGTGGGCAGCGCGGTGGCGACCAGGCAGACGAAATCGGGAAACGCCGTGTTGATGTGCGGCTGCAGGATTTTTGGGATGGTTGCCACGGGGTGCGCTCCTGATGGGCGCCAGTTGTATCAGTCACCGTGGGTCATCTGGCAAGCGGGAGGCCAGGGCACATCAATGACCGGTCTGCCCGATTTCTTCGCGCATTCTGCCAAGCCAATGATACGAGTTGGATCGGACGCCCGATCAAAGGAGACGGCCCGATGAACACATCCGCAGAATACGATGACCGGCTGCTGAGCATAGCTGAGCGCGAAATGGTCGCGCAGACCGTCCCACCGACGGCCGACACGCTGACCAGGGAGGACCTGCAAGCGCTGGGCAAGCGGCTGCGCGAGGCACGCGACCGCTCCCGCCGCATCGCGCGTCAGCAGCAGCGGGAGATGCGCGGAAAGACCGATCCGCGGGGGGCGACCCCGGCCCGCGACAACACCGGCTCAGAGGCCAAGACCGCGGTTCTGGTCGAGGCATTGAAGCGGGTGACGGCGGCACTGCGCAGGCTGAACAGGCCGACGGCGACGCAAGTGCTGCGCAAGGCGCTGGACGCCAAGCAAGCGGCGGTGCCGCATCATCCTGGCTCGGGCGTCAGCCGGTCGAAGGGCATGCAAGCCAAGGAAAGCAAGCAGCGCTCCGTCCAGATGGACCCGCGGGAGGTCGGACGGGTGTCGAAAGCAACGAAGGTCGCCCAGGCCAAGCGAGACCATCGCTGACGCCGCGCCGACCAAGCGGTGGTCGGCGCGCGTCCGGTCGGCATTGCTTCGCGGCAATCGCACGGGACAAGGCGATCAGACGAACTTCGCCGGGAACTGCTTGGCCACCGCGCCGGTCAGCGCATCGGCAATCATGTACATGTGCCCCTTCATCATCTCCCAGGTCTCCGCCTCTTTTTGATATTGCTTCGCGCGCAGCTCATCGATCTGCATCTCGTGCTGGGCCACGTGGGCGTTCAGCAGCGCCTTTAATGTTTCCTCGGGAAGGTTTGGGTTGGCGCCGGCCAGAAAAGCAGCGATCTGATCGACGTTCTTGGTTGCTGCTGCCGTGGCGGCGTTTTTGGCGGCCTGGTTGGTGCCGGCGTCGAGGTATTGCTTGATGGCGCCATAGTGACCCGCCAGCAGCGTGAACAGTTGTTCAGAGGCGGCCTTGCCGTAAAACGGCTCGATCGCGCCGGCGATTTGTTTGGCGTTGTCAACCACCTGTGCCTCAGCGATTGCCGCGGCCATCTGATTATGCGCCAACGTGTCGATCACCACGTTGCGCACCCAAAAGATGTGATCAACCCACAAGTCGCGCATCGACTCGTCGGCCTGCATTGCCTTGGGCGCGACCGGCGATGGAGCCTGGGCAAGCGCGGGCATCGCGCCGGCCGACAAGGCCAGAACGGCGACGAGAGGCAACGAACGAAACAATTGCATCGGTTTCCTCCTTTTCATGAACAGGCCGATCTCGAGTGACCAACCGAATCGATCTGGCCATGGTTCGGACAGTTAGTCAATATTTATATGACATATCTTGTGCAATACCCACCGTAGGGATATTGCTGGCGACGGAGGCACCCGTGCTGGACATTCTCGGAACCCGTCAGAAAGAACTGCTGCGTGCCCTTCTCGGCGTCCTGGAGGGGCTTTCGGTCGAGGAACTGGCGGAGCGGCTTGGCATCACCCGCAACGCCGTTCGCCAGCACCTTGCAGCCTTGGGCAATGACGGCCTGGTCGCACCCGGCCAGATGCGCGCGTCCGGCGGCCGGCCTGGCCAGCTCTATCTGCTGACCGCCAAGGGCCGGGAGTTGTTTCCGCGCCGCTACTCCTGGTTCGCGGAGCTGCTGATCGGACTGGTTCGGCGCGAACGTGGGCCGGACGGGCTACATGAGCGCCTGCGCACGCTCGGGACCGAGGTGGCGACCGAGCTGCGCCAGCGGCATCCTGGCAGCGACGATCTGACTGGTTCGGTGGATCGGCTGGCCGGCCTGATGGCGGAGCTTGGATATGAGGCAACCGCGCGGACCGACCCGGCGGCGCCGGTGATCGAAGCGAGCAATTGCATCTTCCATCGCCTGGCCGTGCAGGACCCGGAGATCTGCGCGTTCGACCTGGCGCTGATGTCGAGCTTCAGCGGCGCGGAGGTCGAGCACCAGGAGTGCATGGCCCGCGGCGGCGCGGTCTGCCGGTTCCGCTTCAGCCGGTCATCCTGAACACGGGTTCAACCGGTTGCCGGGGCCGCCACTTCCCGGGCCGCCGATCCGCGCGCGGTTCCGCAGCACAGCACGCTCAGCAGCAAGATCACCGCGACCAGCACCAGCACGAGTTCCGGGTGGCCTCGGTCGATCAGGAACCCGCACGGCACCGGCGTAACCGCCGAGCCAAGCGGCAGCCCGGCGCTGACGAACCCGAACACCTTGCCGATCTGTCCGGGCGGTGCCGCGTCTTTCACCATGACGTCGCGCGGCGTGCGGCTGGCACCGAATGTCAGGCCGGCGCAGAACATCAGCGCGATCACCGCCAGATCCGGCAGGCTGATCCAGTTCACCGTGAGGACCAGCACCGCGGAGCCGATCGTCAGTGCCACCGCGAACCCCAGCACGTGCCGCTTGTAGGTATCGGTGAACCAGCCGCCCACCAGCACGCCGCAGGTCGATCCGACCATGTAGCCGGTCAGTGCGGTAGAGGCGGCTTCCAGGCTCATGGATTTGACGGTGTGCAGCACGGTCACCAGCCAGGACTGCACGCCGGCGCCGGCCATCGAGCCCAGCATGAAGAAGGCGAAGAACAGCAGCATGGTGCGGCTGGTCAGCAGCTCCCGCCCGGTCAGTTTCGCATGCGAGTCTTCGTGCCGCACCTGGTCCTTCAATATCCCGCTCTGCAACAGGATGGACAAAACCACCGGCACGCCGAGCAGCCCGACAACGACCAGGCCGGCACGCCAGCCGATGGTGAGCGTCAGCACCGCGATCACCGGGGGTGCCGATGAGAACCCGAGATTTCCGCTGAACGTATGCAGTGCGAAGGAGCGGCCCATGCGGTCCCTGTCGACCGAGCCGCTGATGATCGCGTAGTCCGCCGGATGGATCACCGAATTGCCGACGCCGGACAGCATCGCCAGCACCAGGATCTGCCAGAAGCTTGTTGCCAATCCCATTGCCGCCATCGACAGCGACATCAGCAATGCGCCGCCGACCAGGAAGTATTTCGCACCGTGGCGATCGACCAGGAACCCGACAGGGGTCTGCAACAGCGCGGTGGTGGCCGACATTGCCGCGACACTCAGCCCGAGCACGGCGAAGCTGACATGGAATACCGGCTGCCAGACGAGGAACATCGGCGGCAGGCACAGAACATAGAAGTGCGACAGGAAATGACCGTTGGCGATCAGCAGGTTGACGCGTGTCGTGCGGCTCACAGCCATCGATGGTCTCTTTGGTGGACTATGACCAGGATGTAATGCGGGGCGGCGCTGGTCAACTTGCCCCCTACGCAGGGCCGGGGAACGGGTTGTAGGATCGCGCCGGTTGCCAAGGGAGGGGTGCATGCCTGCCGATGCAAGCTGGAAACCTGCCGGTTATCCGAGCGTCACGCCCTATCTGATCGTGCGTGGCGCCGAGCGGGCCATTGCGTTCTATCAGGAGGTGTTCGGCGCGACGGTACGGCTGCGGATGGACGCGCCGAACGGGCGGATCGGTCATGCCGAACTGGCCATCGGCGATTCGCTGATCATGCTGGCCGATGAGGCGCCGGAACGGAACGTGCTGGCTCCTGGGACGGGCGGTCGTGACGCGGTCGCGCTGCATTTGTATATTGCCGATGTCGATGCCGTCGTCCGCACTGCGCAGGCAGCGGGAGCCGTCCTGAAACTACCGGTTGAAACGAGATTCTATGGCGACCGTCTGGGCACCATCGTCGATCCGTTCGGGCATGTGTGGCATGTGTCCACGCATGTCGAGGACGTGTCGCCGGAGGAGATGGCGCGGCGCGCCGCAGCGATGAGTGATTGAGTATGACCCATGTTCGTCATTCCCGCGAAAGCGAGAATCCAGGCCGCCCCCAAAATTCCGCGCTTTTCGCCTGGATTCCCGCGTTCGCGGGAATGACGAGTTGGGCGATTAGTATGATGCATCATCCTTACGCAACCATCGGGATTTACGCGCAGCCATGAGACCATTTTGCGACTCCAGCAGCCTTGCCGACGATGCCGCGGCGCTTGCCGAGCGCATGCGAGAGGATGGTTACCTGTTCCTGCGCGGCCTGCTGCCGCGTGCCGCCGTCACCGCCGTGCAGGGCGAAGTCGGCGCCATCGCGCGCGATGCCGGCTGGCTGAACAGCGACGCCCCGGTAGCGGCGGCGGTTGCCGACCCGCGCGGTTTCTGTGTCGATCCCGATCCCGCCTATCTGACGGTTCTGCGCCAGATCAATCGGCTGGAAGCGTATCACGCGCTCAAGCACCACCCGGCGCTGATCGGGTTCTTTGAGCGGCTGCTCGGTGGCCCGGTGTTTCCGCATCCGCGGGTGCTGATGCGCAACATCTTCCCGCAACGCGACGAATTCACCACCAAGGCACACCAGGATTTTCCCAACGTGCAGGGGACCGAGGAGGTCTACACCGCCTGGATGCCGCTGATCGACTGCCCGATGGAGGTCGGCCCGCTGCAGGTCGCCGCCGGGTCGCACCACATGGGCATGTTCGATTTCGACATCGGGTTCGGCGCCGGCGGGATCGAGATCACCGATCCGCTCGAGGGACGCTGGGTGTCCGGCCCGTTCGCGGCCGGTGACGTGCTGATCTTCCACAGCATGGCCGTGCACAAGGGCGTGCCCAATCGCAGCGACAAGCTGCGCATGTCGATGGACGTGCGTTACCAGTTGGTGTCCGAACCATTCAATCCCGACAACGCCAATGCGGACGGCCAGCCACTGTCGTGGGACGACGTCTATGCCGGGTGGAAATCCGATGCGCTGAAATACTACTGGAAACGGCTGCCGCTGAAGCTGAAACCGTTCGACCGCCAATGGTTCGATAAGCGCGATGTGCGTGCGTTCGAGCTCGGCGAGGCCGGCGACCGGCGGGCAATCTCCGTGCTGCAGCGCATCGTTGCACGCGATCCCGACGCGACGAAGCAGGCGCGCGCACGGAAGCTGCTGGAGCGGCTGGCAAGCGTCGCAGTGTAACGCGTGGTGCGGCCGGCCGATCGTCCCACCTGATCCGTTTGTTGAGAATTCCGCCGAAGCCGTGCATGGATACGGCCATGCCAGAGGCTCCGCAGGGCGATGCCGGAGGTGGAACGCGACTGTCTCGCCAGGGACCGGTCACGGACTGGAGGGATTGGCGCATCGGCCACCGGCTCGCGACGTTCGCACCGCGGATACTGGCCGTGCTGCTGGCCGCGGGCCTCGCCATCGGCGTGACGATGAACTGGGACCGGTGGATCGGCGCCGCCGGGCCGCAATGGACCAACGATTCCTATTTGCAGGCCGACCTGACACCGCTTTCGGCGCAAGTGGCGGGACGGGTGAGTGCCGTGCCGGTCGGTGACTTCCAGCACGTGCGGGCCGGCGATTTGCTGGTGGAGATCGACGCCGCACCGTTCCGGGCACAGCTCGATCAGGCGGAAGCGAACGTCGCCGGGGCGCGCGCGGCGATCGCCAACCTCAAGGCTCAGGAAGTGTTGCAGGCAGCGAATATCGCGGCGGCGGAGGCGCAGGTGGAGGGCAGCCGCGCGACCGCGCTGCGCAACCACCTGGAGGCGGAGCGGCAGCGCAAGCTGCTGGAAACCAAAATCGTCGGCACTGCACAGGCCGTGGAACAAGCGGACGCGGCGGCGAAGCTCTCGGACGCGCAGGTGCTGCAATCTGCTGCCGCGCTGGAGGGAGCGGAGCGGCAGCTCGATGTGCAGCACACGCAGGAGGCGCAGCTCGATGCCAGCCTCAAGGCGGCGGAGGCGGCGCGCGATCTGGCCCAGATCAATCTGGGCTACACGCGGATTACCGCGCCGACCGACGGGATCGTCGGGCAGCGCCGGGTTTATCCCGGGCAGTATGTCGGGATCGGCACGCAGGTGATTACGGTGGCGCCGCTGCCGCATCTTTATGTGATTGCCGACTACAAGGAAACGCAGCTCACTCACATGCGGGTCGGGCAGCCGGCTGAAATTCGCATCGATACATTCCCCGGCGTGGTCCTGCACGGCCATGTAGCGTCGTGGTCGCCGGCGACTGGTTCGCAATTCGCGCTGCTGCCGCCCGACAATGCCACCGGCAACTTCACCAAGGTCATTCAGCGCATCCCGGTGAAGGTGGCGCTGGACGACGATGGGGGACTCGGCGACCGGCTGCGTCCGGGAATGTCGGTTGAGACCACCATCCGCACCGACGAGAGCGGCAGCGGACGCGCGCAGAAATGAGCGCCACCGTCACCCGGCTTGCACCGGCGGCGCATCATGACGCGCCGGCGCAGCCATCCTGCAACCGCCCCTTCGTGGGCATTGCCGCGGTGCTGCTGGGCGCGATCATTTCCACGCTGTACGCCCGCATCACCACGTTTGGTCTTGCGGACCTGCGCGGAGCCGTTCATGCGGGGTTCGACGAAGGGGCCTGGATCACAACCGCCGCGACTGTCGGGCAGATGTGCGTCGGGCCGCTCGCCGCATGGTTCGGCCTGGTGTTCGGCGTGCGGCGGGTGCTGGTGATTTCCGCCAGCGTCTTCGCGTTGACCTCCGCGCTCATTCCGCTGGCGCCCGGGCTGCCGAGCCTGCTGATCGGGCAGGCGATCGCCGGGCTGAGTTCGGGGACTTTCATTCCGCTGACGATCGGGTTCGTGGTGCAGAGCCTGCCGCCTCCACTCTGGCCGTACGGGATAGCCGCCTATGGGCTGAACCTGGAGCTGTCGCTCAACATTCCGGCGGCGCTGGAAGGCTGGTATCTTGATTATTTCACCTGGCACTGGATCTTCTGGCAAGGCACGCTGCTGGCGATACCGATGCTGATCTGCGTGCATTTCGGCATGCCCAAGCGACCGGTAAATTGGCCGGCGCTGCGTACCGCCGATGGGTGGGGCATGTTCTACGCTGCCGCCGGGTTTTCGACGCTGTATGCGGCGCTCGATCAGGGCAATCGGCTCGACTGGCTGAATTCGGGACTGATCTGTGGGCTGCTGCTGGGCAGTGTCGTGCTGATCACCGCGTTCATACTGCAGGGGTTGTTCGCGGAGCATTCCTGGATCAATTTGCGGTTCCTTCTGCAACGGAACATCGCGCTGCTGATGACGATTCTGGTGCTTTATCGCTTCATCATCCTCTCGACGAGCTATCTGATCCCGCAATACCTGACCAGCATCCAGAATTTCCGGTCGTTGGAGGTCGGCAAAGTGCTGCTGTGGATCGCGGTGCCGCAGTTCCTGCTGGCGCCGGTGATTGCGACGGTGCTGCGCTGGATAGACCCGCGGGTCATGCTTGCCCTGGGGATATGCGCCGTCGGCATTGCCTGCGCCATGGCAAGCCAGATCACCCAGGACTGGGCGACGGATGATTTCCTGCCGTCGCAGGTACTTCAGGCGTTTGGGCAATCGGCGGCGCTGATCGCACTCGTGCTGTTTGCGGTGCGGCACCTGCGGCCGGCCGATGCCATCACGTTCGGCGTGCTGCTGCAAACGGCCCGTTTGCTCGGTGGGGAATTCGGCAACGCGTTCATGCAGACTTATGTTCGCGTTCGCGAGCAAGTGGCGTCGAACCTGCTGGGACAATACGTGCAGTCCGGCGGAACGCGGGTGGGCGTGAGGCTTGACGCTTACACGGACGCGGTGCTGGCGCGGTCCGACGGGTTAACAGGCGCGGCCGCGCGGGCGACTTCGTTGCTGGCGCAGGCTGTGCGTAATCAGGCGAACGTGCTGTCGTACAAGGACGGCTTCACGATCGTGTCGCTCACCGTGATCGGCATGCTGTTGATGACGGCGCTGCTGCGTGCGTCGCCGGACACCGGCTGACACGGGGCGGGGTCGGTCGGCTGGCTAGCTGGGTGAGGCCGCAATATGGCTTGCGAGCACAGTTTCTATCCCCGCTGCAATCGAAAACAATCGCGCGTCCCCCATCGTTTCACCCATCAGCATCAGGCCGACCGGCGGATCGCCCGGACGATGACAGGGCAGGCTGATCGCGCAACGATCGAGGAAGTTGGTCACTGCGGTGTTGCGCAGCCCAAGCAGGTTCACCCGGCCATACGCGCGCTCATCATCAAGGTCGGTGATAGAAGCGGGCAGGATCGGCGAGGTGGGCATGGCGATCACGTCGAACATTTCAGCTCGTGCATCGAAGCCGGCAATCAGCCGCGCCCGGGCCGTCACCAGGTCAAGATAATCGGCCGCTGTCATTGCAGCGCCACGCTCGATGCGGACACGAATGCGCGGATCATACTGATCGCCATGCTCTGCGAGCAGCGCACGATGCCATGCATAGGCTTCCGCCGCAGCGAACCCGCCCTTTGCGTTGACGGCCGGCAATTCGTCCAGTTCGGGAAAGCGTGTCCGCACGAGACGCGCGCCCGCGGATGACAGGATCGAAAGCGCCCGGTCGAATGCGGCGCTGATGGTGTCATCCATCGCGTCGAGCACGTAATTCTCCGGCACGGCGATGCGCAGGCCGCCAATTTCGGCCCGGCTCGGCGCTGCGGGTTCGGTCCCAGACAGCACCGCGTCGATGATGGCGCAGCAATCGACAGAGGGAGCCAACGGACCGACGGAATCCAGGCTCGGCGCCAGTGGCAGCACGCCGGCAATCGGCACGCGCCTGGACGTCGGCTTGAACCCGACGATGGCGCAATAGGCGGCCGGAATGCGGCATGACCCTCCGGTGTCTGTGCCCAGAGCCGCCGCCGCCATGCCGTCGGCGACCGACACCGCCGCGCCGGAGGAACTGCCGCCGGGAATATGGCCGGTGGCCCGGTCCCAGGGCGCGCGCGGCGTGCCGTAATGCGGGTTTATGCCGAGTCCGGAGAATGCGAACTCGGTCATGTTGGTGCGCCCGATCGGAATGAACCCGACGGCCAGCATGCGTTGCACCACCGGCGCGTGCGCCTTTGCCGGGGGCGCGGCGGCCAGCACGCGCGATCCGGCTGCGGTCGTTTCTCCCGCAACGTCCATCAGGTCCTTCAGGCTGACCGGAATGCCGGCGTGGCGTCCTGGGATGCGTCCGGCACGGCGCAACCCGTCCATCGCATCGGCCATCGCCCGAGCGGAATCGGTGTACACCTTGATGAAGGCACGTGCGCCCTCGCCGTGCGGGTCGGCGATGCGGGCGAGGCATTCCTCGACCAGTGCACGGCTGGTTGTTTGCCCGTCAGCCAGGGCCTGGGCGAGCTGTTCGATCGTGCGCATGCTACCTCCGGCGATTGTCGATGGTAGAATGACCGATGAGCGGCAAGCCAGCCAATCCGGTGCTCCGGACCGGAGCTGAAGTGTACCTGGAACCGGCGGGCGTTCTGCCCGTTGCTCTCCGCTGATGGCCCGGATCGAACATGTCGTGGTTCTGATGCTGGAGAACCGATCGTTCGACTCCATGCTCGGTTGGCTGTACCGCGACCGGCCGGACTTCGACGGTTTGTCCGGTGACGAGACCAATCCCTGGCATCGTGACGACGGTGTCGTGGAGCAGATCCCGGTCTGGAACGACGGAACCCTGTCTCCCGAAGCCGCGACCATGCCCGATCCCGATCCCGGCGAATTGTTCGAGGATATCTCGATGCAGATCTACGGCCTGCATCCCGACGGCACGCCGCGAATGGACGGGTTCGTCGACAATTACCTGCGTCAGCCAGCAAACGGGAAGCCGCTCGAGCCACGGCAGGTGATGCACTGCTTCTCTCCGGAACAGTTGCCGGTGCTGAGCACGCTGGCGCGCAGTTTCGGCGTGTGCGATCGCTGGTTTGCCTCGGCGCCGTGCGAGACCTGGCCCAACCGGCTGTTTGCTCACACGGGACAGAGCGGCGGGCTCGTGGACAATGGCGCCATCCCGCTTCCGCTTTTCCTGACGACCGTTTTCCGGCGGCTGGAGTCACGCGGGCGAAGCTGGAAAGTGTATTTCCACGACGTGCCGCAGACGGCGGCACTGGCTGATCTGTGGCTGCGCATTCCAACACATTTTCGCTTTTTCGATCCCGAGTTCCTCGACGATGCTGCCGGGGGCGGGTTGCCGAACTACAGCTTCATCGAGCCGCGTTATTTCGCCAACCACCTGCTGCGCCGCGTACCGAATGATGCTCATCCACCCCACAATGTCGCGTATGCCGAGCAACTGATAGCGAGCCTGTACAATGCAGTCCGCAATGGCCCCGGCTGGGATCGCACCCTGCTGGTGATTACATTCGACGAACACGGCGGATGTTACGACCACGTCGTGCCGCCGGCGTCGACGTCTGTCGGGCGCCCGGCGCGGAATGGATTTACCTTCGATCGCTTCGGCCCGCGGGTGCCGACCGTGATCGTCTCGCCCTATGTGCAGACGGGCAGCGTCATCCGGCCGCCGGACAATGGACCACCCTTCGACCACACCTCGCTCATCGCCACCCTCGACGCTCTGTTCGGTCTTAGCCCACCGTTGACCGCGCGGGTGGCGGCGGCACCGGATCTGTTGTCGGCTCTGACGCTGGAGCGCCCCGACAACATGGGGCCGCCTAGTATCGACGTATCAAAGTCGCGGCCGACGCGGGAAGAAATGCGAGCGATGCACCGACAACCCCGGAACAGCTACCAGCGGCGGCTGCGCTGGCCCGGATCGCTGGTTGCGACTTTTGCCGCCAAGGCCGCCGCCCACACGCATCGCGCCAGGCGCCGGGTCCAATTCAGAAGTTCACCACGGAAAAGCGCGGAGTGATATATTAGATCTGTCATGCCCGCGCAGGCGGGCATCCAGACGAGAGCCCCCGAAATTACGCCGGTTTTGTGTGGATTCCCGCGTTCGCGGGAATGACGGGATGGGTCACCTTCGATGCGGTCTGATACCACACGAAATTGCGCGGGTTTGCCGGGATTCCCGCCCGTCGCGGAAATGACGAACCTGGGTCTCTGTCCAACGATCACTCCGCCGCGGGCTTGAGATGCTCCTGCAGGCGCGGCATCAGCTCCACCAGATTGCACGGACGGTGGCGGTTATCGAGCTGCGACAGCAATATGTCATCCCATCCGTCCTTCACGGCACCCGTGCTGCCCGGCAGCGCGAACAGATATGTGCCGCCGGCAACACCGCCGATGGCGCGTGACTGCATCGTGGAGGTGCCGATCTTCTGATAGCTAAGCATGCGGAACAATTCGCCAAAGCCCTCGATGCGTTTTTCCATCACGCGCTCGAACGCTTCCGGCGTCACGTCGCGGCCGGTGATGCCGGTGCCGCCGGTGGTGATCACCACGTCGATGGCCGGATCGGCGATCCAGCCGCGCAACCGCTGCTCGATCGCCTCCGGGTCGTCCTTATCGATGGCGCGCGCGGCGAGCTTGTGCCCGGCCTTGACGATCCGCTCCGCCAGGGCGTCGCCGGAGGTGTCGTTGGCGGCGGTGCGGGTGTCGGAGACGGTCAGCACCGCGATATTCACCGGAATGAACGGCCGCCTTTCGTCGATGCGGGCCATGCGGATTGCTCCCGGCCAGAGGGCCTCAGTGCAGGGTGACCAATATTGTGCCGCCCCCGGACTTCGAGGGGAAGCGGGGAAATTCCCCATCTGCGATCTCGTCCAGGCTCGGGGCTGCCAGGCCGAGGCGAGCCGCGTACAACCATGTGTAGGTTAGTGCGCGCTGGACGAACTGCCTGGTCTCGGTCACCGGGATCGATTCGATGAACAGCAGCGGATCATCCCCGGCACGAATCTGGCCCTTCCAACTCCCGTAGCCGCCCAGGCCGCTGTTGTAGCTGGCGAGCAGACCGATCAGGCTGCCATCGATCGCGTCGGTACCGGCGAGTGAGAGCACCCATTTCTGGCCGAGTTCCAGATTGAACCCGGGTTCGCTCAGGCGATCGCCCTTCAGCCGCGCATTGCCGGTGATGGATCGGGCGGTGACCGGCATGATCTGCATCAGGCCGCGGGCTCCCGCCGGGGATACCGCGTCGGGATCGAAATTCGATTCGGCGCGCGTCACTCCGTAGACGAGTGCGGGGTCGAACCGAAAGCCGCCGGACGGACGCAGGCTGGGGATCGGCGTCGCCTGATCATCGGCGGGGATGCCCTCGGTCGCTTCGATCAGTTGGGCGATCTGCCCGGCCAAGCCGGTCAGGCCGGCCTGTGATGTCACCAGCAGCAAGGCGCGCCGGACACCCGGGTCGTCCTTGATCTGGGGCCAGAGGCAGCGGAACTCCTGCTCGGCGCGGATGCGCTGCCCGACCTGCAACAGGGCGAAGGCGCGCAGCCCGGTTGGCGTGGCGGCCAACGCACTGACATCGGCCAGCCCAAGGGTTCCCCGGTCGGGGATCAGCCCGATGGGCCAGCCCAGTTTGCGGCGGGCGAGCAGGCCGTAGAAGGTGGATTTGTCAGCCGCGGCTTTTTCCAGCCAGACCGTCGACCCTTCCTGATCGTGCTGCCGCAGAGCGGCGCGCGCGGCCCAGAAGGCGCCGGCCGACCGCAAACGTGCCGGTGCCAGGCCCGCATCGGCGGCCAGCTCGAAATATTGGCGGCTCTCTTCGATGTGGCCGGTTCGCCAAGCGGCCAGACCACCGATGAAGGCGGCCAGACCGGGCCGATCGGGCTGCTTGACGGCTGTCAGGGCGGTGCGAACGGTCCGCAACGCCTCAGTATCCTGGTTGTCGGCGAACAATACGCGGGCGACCTTCCCTCGCAGCAGCGCGGCGGCGGAGGGCTGAAGCCCTTTGGCCCGACCGATCAGACGCAACGCGTCGGTGAACCGTCCGGCCTGCATGCGCCGCGCGATCTCATGTTCAAGCGCCGGACTGCGGGGCACGTGGGGGTCTGCCGGCGAATCTGCCGGATCGTCGCTGCTGGCGGCAAGGTTGGAGTGCGGCGCCGCAGCGAGGCAGGCGGTCGGCGTCAGCTTCGGAGGCCGCGCCCCATGCGGCAGGCGGCGCGTCAGCAGCGCCAGGATTGCCGGCGCCTCGGGCTGACCGGCGTAGTCGTTCAGCCAGCCGGTGAGTTCCTTGACGGTGGCATGATGGAACCGCCCCAGATAGCGGTCGGCCAAGATGGAGCCGAGCAGCAGGGTGCTGTCCAGATTAGGAGTTTCGCGCAGCGCGTCGTCCATTCGTCCGTGCGCCTGATCGGTAAAGATACGGCGGACCCGGGCAGCGTCGCTGGGGGTGAGTGGTTGCGGCAAGCCAGCCCCGGAGTTTGCTCCGGGAACCTCGATGCGGGGGATCGCCATTGCTGTCTGTTCCCCCGTCCCCGCCTCCTGTCCCTGCGCCGCCGCGAACGAAGCGGTGGCGAGAATCGCCGCCCCGGCAACGAGCGCCCGGGCGACGGGAAGGCGGGAGAGCGTGTGACCGATCCCTCGCATGCGGGTCGGCCTAACGGCCGCACCCCCTCGAGGCAACCCTGAGTCCTGCAAAAAGTTAAGGATTTTTAGACGCCGGGAGCTTGAATCAGCGACTTAGAAGATGTCCTGGCCTCACTTTGCCGCGAGCTGGGCGTCCAGGGCCCGGCGGACAGCACGCAGATCGGCCCAGGCGTCCCGCCGCAATCCGGGCTGGCCGAGCAGGGCGGCGACGCTGTGGGTCGGCAGCGTCCGCACGGTGCCGAGCTCAGGCACCGGCAGATCGACCCAGGTCCCGCGGCGGACGCGCCCGGAGATGGCCGAGCCGATCAGGGTCCGGCTCGCCAGCGACCCGAGCACCAGCAACAGCTTCGGTCGGCTGAGGTTTATCAGGCGCATGAGGAATGGCTGGCAGACAGCCAGTTCCGTCGGGCTGGGTGGCCGGTCGCCGGGCGGTCGCCACGGAACCAGCGGAGCTATCAGCAGCGCGTCACGTTGCAGCCCGATGCTGGCCAGCAGCTTGTCGAGATAGGCGCCGGCCGGGCCGGCGAAAGGACGGCCGGCACGGTCGTCGTCGGCGCTGGGTGCCTCGCCGATCACCAGCAGCGGGCCCGGGGACCCCTCCGGCAGCACCGTGTTGGCGGCGGTGTCGCGCAGGACGCAATCATCGAACGCCGCGATCGCGTGCTTCAGTGCATCGAGCGTTTCGGCGTTCGCGGCCGCGGTGCGGGCGCGATCGCGCGGGGTGACGCGGGTTGCCGGGGCGGGCGTGGCAGACGGCGGCTCCGGTGAGGGCGGCCTTTCGGGCGGTTTTGAACCCAGCCGATCGACCGGCGCATCGGCCAGCGCCTCGTCGGCGCCCCACTCGATCTGCAGCCGCAAGGCGGCGAGCGCGTCCATGGCGCTTTCCTGCCGGTCCGCCGGGCTTTTCGCAACAGGCTGGCTTGCCTAGCCTCGAGCGATCACGCTCCTGCGTCTGATATCAGCCGCTCGAGGGGGCTGACTCTCCCTCGTGATGCCCGCCTCCCTCGTGATGCCCGCCTCCCTCGTCATGCCCGCCTCCCTCGTCATGCCCGCGCAGGCGGGCATCCACGCCGAGGTCGCGGTTGCACGGGCTGTCGCTAGATTCCAGCTTGCGCGGGAACGACGGAGATGGGGTCTGCGTTCAGGGCGACTGGCATGAGAGCGTGATTCACGCCTTAGCCGGCGCCGGCGACGGCACCTGCCACGGTCAGCAGGCTGA